>CAIXSC010000192.1 GCA_903921945.1 uncultured Planctomycetaceae bacterium | reverse complement strand
CTCCGACAACCCCGCGGCGCAAGCCGAGGCACCTTGCGCCGTGGCTCGGAAGTTCGGCGAGGCACGAATCTTCGGCGGGACCCACGCGAATACCGGTTGGACCGAAGAAGATCTCCTCGGTGGACTGTAGATCTCGTCGGATAACTATGCAGCCGCCACTGTGAAGGTATCTCCGCTCGCATTCTGGGCCCTCGCCCACAAGGCCTCGCGTAACGTCGCCAGCCTCCAAACAACACGCCACGCGGCCAGCCACCCCGCCAAACTGGCCTCATGCGAGTTCGCCATCGACACCCGCAGCGGACCACGGAGTTGTCTGCGACAATGCGCCTGCGTTTGATGACGCCCTATCCTCCCGCGAACCGGCCGCCAGCGCGGATCGGCTGAGGCGGGCGTCGGACGGTCTGAAAGCGAGAGGGCCAAAGTCGTGGACCAAACCGTGGTCCAACGGAGCGGGAGCGGGCGACCGAAACCGCTGCGCCACGGTGGCTCCCAATTCGATGATCGTTGCCAGCGTACAGCAGTTCCATGCCGGCCGCCGTAATCGAGAACGCTTGCCCATACCGCGGACAGACTTTGACTTTCATGCCAGCAAAGTTCCCCGTTCACCTTGCAAAGAAGCGCCGAACAGGATGAAATCCGTATATCGCGGGCCTGTAGCTCAACGGTCAGAGCAGGGGACTCATAATCCCTTGGTTGGGGGTTCGAATCCCTCCAGGCCTACTTTCGCCTTGCGGTGCTCGATGAACGGTTGGGCAGGTCGCCATGTTGAATGGTGGACAAGCAGCCGGACGGGCGGTTGCCTTGATTCCCATTTCCCAGATAGGTGAGTTCCCTACGTATCGCATTCACTTTTCGGTAGTTGCATCCTGGCAGGTAAGTGGCCGAAGACCCGCAATGTTAGGCACCACGTGGTCGCTTTCGATGCTCGCCATGGCGATCAGCGTCGCCGCGTCTCCGCTGGTATTCGGACAAGACGCGAAGCGGAACGCTACCGATTTGGCCACCGCGGCGCCGAGCGTCGTCGCGAATCGCTCAGCCGATATCCCGCGGCGGGTGTTGACGCTCGACCAGGACGATTGGGGCCGCCCCGTCGCTTTGGAGGGCTATAGCCACCTGCGGCGTCGATTGATGGAAGGTCTGGAGGGAAGGGCGATCGTGAGCGGCGAATCGCTCGACCTAGCGCGATTCAACCAACCGGGATACTTGGACGAATTACGCGTGTGGCTTGGACGTAAATACGCGAAATTCAAGCCGGAAGTCATCGTGGCATTCGGGGAAGAGTGTTTAACGTTCGCCTCGCGTTTACGCGCGGAACTATGGCCGGAGACTCCAATCGTCTTCGCGGCGATCCCCCCGGAGCGATTTCGGGAACTGCGGCTTCCGCCGAATTGCACGGGAGTGATACATAACGACTTTCATTTATCGGAAACATTGGCGATCGCCCGTCAGCTCTTTCCAGGAAGCCATCGAGTCGCGTTTGTCGCGGGCGATGTTCGGCGCGAGCCATTCAATCAGGCGCCTTACAAGGAGTTTCTCTCGCTTTCACAGGAGTGGGAGCGGATCGACTTGACGGGCCTGCCGATGGCGGAATTGCGACAAAAGATCGCCAGCTTGCCCGACCAAACCATCATCTATTACTCAGCGGTCTTCGTCGACGGCGATGGAAAAATCTGGGGAGGGCCGCAGGCGCTGCGGGAAGTCGAGTCGCACGCGGCTCGACCCATCTTTTGCAACCTCGACACGTTCGTCGGGCAGGGAGCGCTCGGCGGCAAGACATTGAGCATGGAGCGTTTCGCCTCGGATGTCGCCCTGCTCACGTTGCGGACCATGGCGGAGGGCAGCGCGTCTCGAATCCCCTTGGAGTATCGCGACGCGTCGCGTCCGGTCTTCGACGATCGCCTGCTGCACAAATTCGGGGTCTCTCGTCAGCAACTGCCCGCCGCCGCCGAACTGCGTTTTCGAGTTCCCTCGTTGTGGGAGGATTATCGAGTCGAACTCAGGCTCGCGGCGGTCGTCTTCGCTGTCCAAAGCTTGACCCTTTCATGGCTGGTCGTCAGCCTCTGGCGTCGGCAATACGCCGAACGGTCGCTCCGGCGTACAAACCAATATTTGGAAATGGCGGCCGAGTCGGCGGAAGTCAATGTGTGGGAGTGGGATATTGAACGCAACTGGGTTTCCACCAGTGACCGCTTGCGGCGCCTATTCCCCGTCGCCGACGGGCAAAGACTGGGTATTGAACAGTTCACGGAGCGAACGCATCCCGAAGACGCGGCTTTGTGGCATGAAGCGTTGATCGCGCCTCCACCGAATTGCTCCGGATTCGACCTCTCTTGCCGCTTTGTCTTGGCGAACGGCGAAGTGCGGTGGCTCGATTTCCGCGGTCTTTTTGAACTTCGAGATGGCTCGGACGAACGGTTAAGGGCGCGCGGAGTGGTGACGGATGTCACCCGCCGTACGCAGGCCGAAATGGAACTGGCGACGCGCCGGGAGAACGCGGCGCAGTTCACTCGCGCCAGTACGCTCGGGGAAATGGCCGCCTCGATCGCCCACGAGCTCGGGCAGCCATTGACCGCAATCCGAAACTTCGCCGAAGCGGCCACGATGCTTCTGGCCGATCCTGCGCCCCAAATTGAAAAAGCCCGAAAAGCCGTTACCCACATCCAGCACGATGGTCAGCGGGCCGCCGATATCCTCGTGAAGATCCGCAGTCTGTTTCAACGCCGGACTTTGGAAACGGAGGTGATATCCGCCAAAGAGTTCTTCCAGGGCGTCGGGCAACTCATGCGACCCGTCGCGGAACAGCATCAAACGCGTCTGTCGCTCCAACTTTCCCCAACGATCGCCACGATCGTCGCGGATCGAGTGTGCCTCCAGCAGGCGATTGTCAATCTGCTGGTCAACGCGATAGACGCCAGCCGTGATCTGCCGCTCGCCCACCGCGTCGTCGCGCTCGAGGCCCATGAAGATGGTTCGGGCGGTGCCGTGATCGAAGTCCATGACAACGGTCCCGGCATTGCGGCCGAAAACCTCGCCAAAGTTTTCACCCCGTTCTACACCACGAAGCCGCAGGGCCTAGGCTTGGGTTTGCCTCTCGTGCGATCGATCGCCGAGGCTCACGGTGGACGAATCCGCGCTGTTAGCAATCCCCCAGAGGGAACAACCTTCATCTTGGAGTTACCAGCCCCAACGCCATGACTGAAACCTCGCTTGCCACTGCCGGCCTAGTCCAGGTCATCGATGACGATCTCTCGATTCAGGCTTCGCTCGCCACCCTTCTGGAGGCGGCCGGCTACCGGGTCGCGGTTTACGGAGCGACCGCCGAGTTGCCAGCGATCACGCCTCGCGATTGCCCAGCTTGCATCCTGCTCGACATGGAAATGCCCGGGCTCAACGGCCTCGAATTCTATCGCCAACTCGCAGGTCACGCCGACCTGCCGCCCGTCATCTTCCTCACGGCCCACGGCGACGTTCCCGCAAGTGTGTCCGCGATCAAATCCGGGGCCTTCGATTTCCTACTCAAGCCCGCCAACCCGCAGCACCTTCTCCAAGTGATTGCACGCGCCCTCGAGTTCGACCGGGAACGAATCGCCAGCCGCGCTATCGACGATTCGATCCGACGACGTATTGACTCTCTCAGCCTGCGGGAACGGCAAGTCGTCGGCCTCGTCGCCGGCGGACGGCTCAACAAACAGATCGCCCGTGAACTGGGAATCACGATCGCCACTGTCAAGGTTCATCGTGGCCGAGCCATGACGAAACTCGAAGTCGACTCGGTCACGCAACTCGTTCGGATCGCTGACCGGTTCGGCCTGACCACGCCTCACGTCGCGAACGCTAGCGGCCAAACTATGGGCGCTGATGAGGCAGCCGATACAGCTGGCGACGACGACGGCGAAGATAGTTCCGACTAACTGGTGGAATGGTCGCCCTCCCAGCGGACTTCG
>CAIXSC010000191.1 GCA_903921945.1 uncultured Planctomycetaceae bacterium | reverse complement strand
GGCCCATACTGATAGGTCGCCTGCATCGACGCCGGCGCCAGTTCCGGATGAGGCGGCGGTCCCGACGCCTCGATCGATAGTGGCGCTTTCAGATCGAGCGCCCAGAACGGCAAGTCGTTCCAATGGCTGCCGAGATCCGACATCGTGCCGCTGCCAAAATCCCACCATCGGTACCATTTCGGTCCCGGGAAATAGACAGGATGAAAGGGCCGATACGGCGCCGGACCAAGCCACTGGTCCCAATCCAGCCCGGCGGGGACCGGAGCCGCGTCCGTCGGCCGCTCCTGCACCGACACAATGTCTTTGTATTTGGCGGAGTCCTCGGGCGACTGCCAGCCCCAGGCCCGTGAAACCCACACATGGACTTCGCGCACCGGGCCGATCGCTTGCGTCTTGATCAACTCGACGACCCGCCGATAGTTGTCCCCCGCGTGGATCTGGATTCCCATCTGCGTCGCGACTTTCGCCTCCGCCGCCGCCTTGCGAATCACGCGAGCTTCCCACACGTTGTGCGTCAACGGCTTCTCGCAGTAGACATGCTTCTTCAATTGCAAAGCCGCCAGCGTCGGGAACGCATGGGTGTGCTCGCAGGTGCTCACGACGACTGCGTCGAACTCTTTCGCATTGTCGAACAAGCGTCGGAAGTCGGTCGTGCGACGCGCTTGCGGGTGGTTCCCGGCCGCGCGATCCAGATTCGGCTGATACACGTCGCAGATGGCGACGATGTTCTCGCCGGCGCAGGCCGCCAGATTCCCGGCTCCTCGTCCGCCCGTGCCAATCACCGCGACATTCAATTTGTCGTTCAGATTCAACCCGCGCACGATCGCCGGCGCGCCGAGCACCACGGCGCCAGCCGCTCCTGCCGAAGCCCGCAGGAACGCCCGCCGCGTCGCGCCCCCAGCCTGCTGCTCGCCAGCCTGCTGCTCGCCAGCCCGCCGCTTGTCCGACGTGCCGCGAAACTCGCGGGTCCCGCGCGACGCGTCCGTGTTGCAATCCGCACTCCGTAAATCATTCCTGTCCGCCGCCATTCGCCACTCCCTTCGCTCGTTGAATCCCTACGCGATTGTCGCTTCCTGGATGCCGCGCTCCGCTGCGCGGCAGATACGATCGAGTTGCTCCAGCGAGATACTGAGGGGCGGCATGATCACGACCACATTGCCAAGCGGCCTTAGCCAGACGCCTTGGCGAATGGCCGAGTGACAAGCCCGCAGTCCCCGCCTCTCGGACCAATCGTAGCCGATCTTGCCGGATCGATCCCGCACCAATTCAATCCCTGCGATCAAGCCGCATTGCCGCACATCGCCAACCTGAGGCCACTGGGCGATCCGCGCGAGATGCTCGGCCAACCGCGCGCTTTTCGCAGGCAATCCCTCCAGCGTTCGTTCTTCGGTGAACAGATCGAGCGTGGCGAGCGCCGCGGCGGCTCCGAGCGGATTGCCACCGTAAGTGTGTCCATGGAAAAACGTGCGGGACGACGCGTAGTCGCCCAGAAACGCGTCCCACACGCGGCGGGTGGCGAGCGTGGCGGCCAGCGGCAGGTAGCCGCCTGTCAGCCCTTTCGCCAAGCACAGCAAGTCGGGCGCGACGGCCTCGTGTTCGCAGGCGAACATCCGCCCTGTTCGCCCCATCCCAACCGCCACCTCGTCGGCGATCAACAGCACGTTGTAGCGTGTCGCCAGCTCGCGCACGCCGCGCAAAAATCCTGGTGGATGCATCACCATGCCGGCCGCGCCTTGCACGAGCGGTTCGATCACAATCGCCGCCAATTCGTCCTGGTGTTCCCGCACCAAACGCTCAACGATCCCCAGGTAGTGCTGCGCGGCCTCCACCGGCGCCACTCCGGCGGGAAGACGATACGAATCGGGCAAGGGCCCGCGCACCACTTCGAACAGCAGCGGGCGGAACACCTCGTGGAAACGCGCCACGCCTCCCACGCTCACGCTGCCCAGCGTGTCGCCGTGATAGGCCGAGTCAAACGCCAGATATTTCGTCTTCTCCGGCCGCGGCGTCGCGCATTGGCGCCAATACTGGAACGCCATCTTCAACGCGACTTCCACCGCCGTCGCGCCATTGTCCGAGAAGAAGACATGTTCGAGTCCCGCCGGGGATAACTCGACCAACCGCTGGGCCAGCCGAATCGTGGTCGGATTCGACATGCCAAGCGACGTGACATGCGCTACCTTGCCAAGCTGCTCGATGATCGCCGCGTCAATCCGCGGATGTCGATGCCCGTGGACATTGCACCAGAGGCTGCTCACGCCATCCAGATAGGCTTGGCCATCCAGATCGAACAGTTCGCACCCTTCCGCCCGCTCGATGACGAACGGTTCATACTCGGCCATCTGCGTGAACGCGTGCCAGACCAGCTCGCGATCCCATCGCAAGAGCTCGGCGCGTGTCGGACCAAGCGGACGCTCACCCCGTTCGAACGCGGACAAAGTTCCGGGCCTTTCCACCTCGTGCGCGGCGCCTCCATCCCATGGTTGCTAGCAAATTGCTCTGGTTGCGAGCAAGTTACTGCCAACGAACGACCACCTTTTCGCCCGCTCGCACGCCGAGCATCATCGCGGCGCTGTCGCCGACCATGCACAGTTCCAGAAATCCGGACTGGGCAAGCAACCCGAGGAATGTCATCGGCGGTTCGGAGTGTTCCGGCGGGAACAGTCCCACGGTGAAATGTTCGTCGCACGTGATCGAAAGCCGCTCATCGCGGGGCGCGTCGCGCAAGCGGTCGACAGCGATATCCGTTACGAGGTTGCCCTCCGGCGTTACACCGGTCACTCGACCTTCGATGGATCCGGGCACGGCGAGTCTCCCTGAGTGGCGGTAGCAGCGGCCCTGTCACGGGTGTTCGTCACGGGCGTTCGTCTGGGCGTTCGTCACGCTGAGCGGAATTCTACATTTGTTCGATCAGTTTGAGACAGGTAGCGCGGACGTCATTCGGGTTGACATTCGGATTCCGTTTTTTGGCCTGTCCGATGAGCGACGCGGCGGCTTGGGCTTTGCCCGACTTCACGTCGGCGACGATTCGCGGGTTGTCGGCCAGCAACTGGCGGCAGAGCGATTCGATTTCGCTGGAACTGACCGCGGCGATTCCGAGCCGTTCCATCGCGGCGTCCAACGCGAGCGAGCCGTCGACCATCGCGCCAAACAACTCTTTTGCCCGCGTCGCGGGCGCTTTGCCCGACTTCACGGCGGCCAGCAATTCAACCAAACCGCTCGCCGGCACCGGGAACTGGCCGATCGTCCAGTTGCGCTCGTTCATCAACCGTAACACTTCCTGCGTGAGCCAGTTCGCGGCCTGTTTCCCGTCGCCGCAACCATCGGCAACCGCCAAGTAGTAGGCGACAAACGCCGACTCTTGGTTGACGATCACGTCCGCATCGTACGCGGGCAACTGGTAGTCGGATTCGAGCCGCGTTCGAGTCGCGGCTGGCAATTCCCCCAGCCCGGCCCGTATTCGCTCGACCTGTTCGACCGTGATCGTCACGGGCGCCAAGTCGGGATCGGGGAAGTAGCGGTAGTCGCTCGATTCCTCCTTGTGCCGCTGCCCGTAGGTGATTTGCCGCTGGTCATCCCAGCCGCGGGTTTGTTTGGGCACATCGCCCTTGCGCTGGCCCGTTTCAAGCCACGCTTCGTACTGCCGTTCCGCCTCGAACGCCAAAGCGCGCTCGACCGCGCGAAAGCTGTTGACGTTTTTCACTTCCACGATCGGCGTGGCGATCGTACCTTCAGGCGTGGCGATGTGAAGATTGACATTCGCGTCGACACGCAGGCTGCCCTCCTGCATGTTGCAGTCGGACACGCCAAGGTAAACGAGCAGCAACCGCAGTTCGGTCAAATAGGCTTTCGCTTCACGCGGGGAACGCAGGTCGGGCTCGCTGACGATCTCGAGCAGCGGTGTGCCGGTGCGATTCAGATCGATGCGGCTGTCGGCGCGGCCCGCCACCTCGTCGTGCATACTCTTGCCCGCGTCCTCTTCCAGATGCGCTCGAGTGATGCGCACCCGCTTCGGCGCGAACTCGCCCTTGGGGTCGCGAATCTCCAGCCAGCCGTTCCGCGACATCGGCAAATCGAACTGGCTGATCTGATACCCCTTGGGCAGATCGGGATAGTAGTAGTTCTTGCGATCCCACTTGGTGAACGCGGGGATCTCGCAGTGGAGCGCCAACGCGGTCCGCAACGCCAACTGGTACGCTTCGCGATTCATCACCGGCAAGGCGCCCGGCAAGCCGATGCACACCGGGCATGTCTGCGTATTCGGCTCCGCCCCGAACCGCGTGCTGCAGCGACAAAACAGCTTGCTCTGCGTCGCCAACTGCACGTGGACTTCCAGCCCGATCACCAACTCGTACGGCGCGGTGCTGGCCGAGTTGCTAGCCGAGTTGCCAGCCGCATCACTGCCGGCATTGCTGGCCGGCGTATGCGTGGGGGTGCTCGTAGGGTTGCTCACCTTGTCGCTCATGACAGGTCGGGCCTCCGCAGATGCCAATCCGTGACCCGTTGGAAACGATGAGCGGCCCGCAGCAAACGCGACTCCTGGAAAGCCGGCGCCTGCAATTGCAGTCCGATCGGCAGGCCGGCCGCCGTCGAGCCGCAGGGGATCGAGATACCGGGCACGCCCGCTAGATTCGCCGTTACCGTGTAGAGGTCTTCCAGGTACATCGCCAACGGATCGTTCGCCTTCTCGCCCAAGCGGTAAGCGGCGGCTGGCGTGGTCGGACCAATGATCAGGTCGACGTTCTCGAACGCCGCATCGTAGTCGTTGCGAATCAGACGCCGAACCTTCAACGCCTTCAGGTAGTAGGCATCGTAGTAACCGGCGCTTAGCGCATAGGTTCCAAGCATGACGCGGCGTTTCACCTCGGGGCCAAACCCTTCGGCCCGCGTGCGCCGATAGAGCCGGACGAGCGGCGAATCGATCGCCGCCACCGCTGCCTCGGCCCGCGCCGAGTCGCCGCTGGAGGCCAATGCGGCTCGGCGTTCCGCTTCGAGTTCCGCGAGCATGGACGGCTCGTCGGTGCGGTAGCCGAAATGCACGCCGTCGTAGCGGGCAAGATTACTGGACGCCTCGCACGGCGCGATCACGTAGTATGTCGCGATTCCGTACTTGCTGTGCGGCAGCGAAATATCCACCGTGCGGGCTCCCAGCGATTCGAAGATCCGCACCGCCTCGCGGACGGCCGCCTCGACCTCGCTCGACAACCCGGCACCGTAATGGTCCCGGACCAACCCCAGCCTCAGGCCATCCAACGGCTTGTCCAGTTCCGCCGTGTATCGCGGCGCGGGAACGTCGGCCGAGGTGGCGTCGAGCGGATCGTGGCCGGCGATCGCTTCCAACAACAACGCCGCGTCCTCGGCGGAATGCGTCATCGGACCCGCTTGGTCCAAGCTGCTGGCGAACGCCACCAAGCCGAACCGGCTCACTCGACCGTAGGTCGGCTTCAGGCCGGTGATCCCGCACAGAGCGGCCGGCTGCCGGATCGAGCCACCCGTGTCGGTGCCGATCGACCACGGGGCCATCTCCGCCGCGACGCAGGCCGCCGATCCGCCGCTCGACCCGCCGGGCACGCGTTCCAGATCCCAGGGATTGCGAGTGGGAAAGTAAGCCGAATTCTCCGTCGATCCGCCCATGGCGAACTCGTCGAGATTCACTTTGCCGAGTATCACCGCGTCGGCTTCGCGCAATTTTCGGACGACCGTCGCGTCGTACGGCGGCACGAACCGCTCCAGCATTTTCGAACCGCAAGTGGTCGGTTGGCCACGCGTGCAAAGAATGTCTTTCAGCGCGATCGGGACGCCGGCCAAGAGCCCGACCGGTAGCCCTTGCGAACGGCGTCGGTCAACGTCGGCGGCGGCCGCCATCGCCCCTTCCGCGTCCACCCGCAAAAACGCCTGGACCCGGCCATCAACTTGGTGAATGCGGTCCAGGCACGCTCGGGTCGCCTCGACGGAACTGATTCGCCCCGCCGCCAAGTCGTCACGGAGACGCGTGGCCGACGTCGAAACGCTACCCATCGGCAACTCCTTCACTCGCCGAGCACCGCAGGCACGCGGTAGCACTCGTCATCCCGCTTCGGAGCGTTCGCCAACGCCTCGTCCCGTGGCAGGCTCGGCTTCACCACGTCATCCGCGAAGACATTCGCCACATCGAGCGCGTGGGCCAGCGGGGCGATTTCGCGTGTCTCGAGCTCGCTGAGTTGCTCGACGAAATCGACGATGCGGCCCAACTCGCCGGTCAGCCGGTCGAGTTCAGCAGGTCCGAGCTGCAACCGAGCCAGCAGCGAGACCTTTTCCACGTCCGCCCGCGAGAGGGCCATGACTAGCCCTTGGCCTTCGCCTTGGTCTTGCCCTTGTTTTGAGCGGCGACAGCAGCCGTGGCGGCCGCGACCGCCTTGACCGCCGCTTCGCCCTTCGCCTTGGCGGCCGGATCGAGCTTAAACGGCTTGTGCTTCACCGCCTTGCGGACGAATCCGCTACGGATGCAACTGGTGCAGACCAGCAACACCTTGGTGGCCCCATTAGGGAGCGCAGCGCGAATGTTTTGAAGGTTCGGCTTGAACTGCCGGCGGCTGATGCCCGTCACCTTGGTGCCGACGCCGCCCAGGTACTTCGCCTTACCACGCGTCTCGATTTGGTTACCCATCGACGCGGTTTTGCCGCAAACTTCACAAGCCCGGGCCATGTTCCACCTTCTCTAATGCGACTCGTCCCATTCAAAGAATCAAGAAGTATACCGCCCCCCGCATGGCTCGCAATGCCAAACAGCGAGCAAAAATCCAGGCGGACCTCCCCGGATGGACGCCGATCCACTGCCGCCCTGGGACGGAACTGGCCGTTTCAGGGAGCCGTTGATCGACGAACCGACTCGCTTCAACGACTTACTTCAACGACTTACTTCAACGCGTCCAGCACTTCCGGAACGTTGGTTTCGTTGAGCGACACGTAACCGAACGACTTCACGGTTTTGCCGTTCTTCAACACGAACGCGGTCAGCCGCGCGTCGAGATTTACCCCCCAGCCATTGGGCCCCGCCACGCCATCGAACACCGCCAGGGTCGCTCGATTGAAATACTGGGTGATCTTCGGCAGGTACTCTTTGGACTTTGCGGCGTCCTCGGCGAGCCAAACGGCGATCAATCGCGTCTCTGGCGGCAGGTCGCCATCCAGTTTTTTCAGGAACCGAAACATCGGCCGGTCGAACTCCTTCGCGGTCACGAACACCACGATGGC
Source organism: uncultured Planctomycetaceae bacterium (assembly GCA_903921945.1). GTDB lineage: Bacteria > Planctomycetota > Planctomycetia > Pirellulales > Pirellulaceae > CAIXSC01. Next base: position 1,448 of record CAIXSC010000191.1, on the reverse strand, counting down.
AGGATGTTCTTTGACGACGGCGGCGTAATCGACATCGCGTTCCTTCGGCTCCCCGGAAACCGCGAACGCCTTGAGGCTCGCCGCCGCCTCGCCCGGCTGCGGCCCGGAAGGAACTTCGCCGCGAACCGTAGCCGTCGCGAATAGGGTCGAGGACAAGGCTAGCAATAACGCGCACGCTGACGCGCTACGCCTCGCGATTCGCGGCAGTCTCCTCAACGGAGTGGCGATGCGACCGGGGCGAGTATCCGTTGATTCGGCAATCATGAGTTCCACGCTCCGCGACCCTTTCTGGAATCGACCTGTCGTAACTGCGAAACCGTAGCGTTTTTTCGGACGGCCGACAGAGACCGACCACCGTATGGTAATCGATTCCTGGAAGCTGAGCCCCATGGGTCAGAATTTGGCGAGCGGATGGGAAGAATCGCGTTGGGCCAAGAATGCGTCCGCGCCGGCGAGACGCTAGAATCCGGCCCGTTTTCCCCGCAGTCGCCCCAGCAAGGTCAACGGTATTCGCGATGAAAAACGACAGGTCTGCACGGATGGTCGACGGATTGACGGATCGATTGACAGCCCTCATGGCGGTTCAAACGCCAGCGGGTGTCGCGTTGTCGCGGCTGGTGGCCATGATCGCGATGGCGGCATGGTTGGTCGTATTCGGGAATCGCTTAGAACCGGCGGTGGCGGCCGAACCGCCACTGGCGATCGGGGACCGACGCGAGTTGTTCGTCGATGGTCGGTTGGTGGAGTCGCTTCGGAACGCGCGGCGGGAACTGCATCATCCCGTGCCGCGGGAACTCGCCATCACACACGACGCCGCTTGGGAAGGGGCGGGCAGCGGCTATCACTCGGTGTTTCGCGACGGCGAGCTGTACCGGATGTACTACCGGGGTTCGAAGCTTGGCGTGGACGGCGGCAAGCTGCGGACGGGGCCCGAAGTGTACTGCTATGCCGAAAGCCGCGATGGCGTGACGTTCACCAAACCGGACTTGCAGCTCTTCGAGCACAACGGTTCGAAGCAAAACAACATCATTTGGACGGGCGTGGGCACGCACAACTTCGCGCCGTTCCTGGACTCGCGTCCCGGATGTCCGCCGGAGTCGCGATTTAAAGCCTTGGGCGGCCAAGCGTCCGAAGGCGGGCTGTTCGCGTTCCAATCGGCGGACGGTGTGCGGTGGTCGTTGATGCGTCCGGAGCCGGTGGTGACGGAAGGGGCGTTCGACTCGCAAAACCTGGCTTTCTGGGATTCCGTGGCTGGCGTGTACCGAGCTTACTTTCGCACCTTCACGGGCGGGATCACGACCGGAAAAGTGTGGAAGCCGTCGGGATTCCGCGCGATCCGCACGGCCACCTCGCGGGACTTTCTCCGATGGGAGAACGAAGCCGATTTGGTCTACGACGATTCGCCGGCCGAGCATCTCTACACCAATCAGATCGCGCCGTATTTTCGC
>CAIXSC010000190.1 GCA_903921945.1 uncultured Planctomycetaceae bacterium | reverse complement strand
CTCCAAAGCATCGCCCACCGCCATCCCGATCAAGGCTTCACGGAGACGGTCGTTCATGAATGCGCTTCCCTTTTGATCCGCTTGCCCCGTATGGGCCGAGCGTGAAAGGGAAGATTTCCGGCGCCGAGTTCGTAGGTTGGAAATCGCGAACGCTGCGGATGATAACGATTGTTTCCTCGGTGGTGGAGACGGGGTCCGCAGTCATTACGCGTTTGCCGTCGACCATGGCGACCCGGATGTCGATGGCGAACTGGCATTAAGCCCGTTTTGGCGGGGTGGCTGGCGGTGTGGCTGGCGGGGTGGCCATCAGCCCGCCCACTGATTCTTGGGCAGTGCTCGTCACATCTCAGCCGGGAGGCGCCGGGGTTGGAATATGGATCGAGGCGCTCACTTGCCCATCACGCCCGCGACGCAGATGCGGGCCAGGTCATCGAAGGGGCCGGTGCGGAAGGAAGCGGCGGGCGCGAAATCGCGCCGCCGAATTCGCCGCACCACTTCCCACGCGTGCGCGTCGGCGTCGGCGAGTTGCGTGTCATCCCATCGCGCCATCGCGGCGCCCGTCTTGGAAGTGTCTTTCGGCAGCAGAATGTAGCCTAGGGCGAACGGGCCCTCGAGTCCCTTGGCACGCGCCAAGTGGCGGTAGAGCGGCAGTTGCAAATCGGTCCAGCCGCGGTCTTTGCTCCAGTGCGTCCTTTGCGGCGGCTCACCCGCGTCCGCGGTCTTGTAGTCCAGCAATTCCCATTGCCGCTGGTCGGGGTGGCGATCGATCCGGTCGATCCGTCCCACAAGTTGAAATGGCAGGCCGTCGACTGGAATCTCGGTTCTCTCCTGTCGGTCCTCGTCTTCAACATGGGTAATGATCCAGCCCGCTTGGAAACGCTCGGCCTGCCATCGCGCGAACGCTTCGAGCCGCATTCGCAGCTGCGCGAGCTGCAGTTGCACCGTGGGGCGGGGGAACGGCCCGTAAGTTTCCTCGCCGCGGCGGCGGAGCCGTTCGCTGAGGAACTCCGCGATCTTGTCTGGGTCGTTCCACTCGCCGGACCGAGTGCCGCCAATCGCTTCCCGTCCGAAATCGCCGAGCACGGCATGGGCCAACGAGCCGAAGGCGCCTCCATCCAACTCGCGGGCAGCGTCGTTCGATTCCTCCAATCGACCGGCGCGACGCAAGAGGAACCGCTGCGGACATTCCAAATAGCTCTTGAACTCCGAAACGCTCAACCGCAGCGGTTCGGCAAATGTTTCAGGGTTGGTTTGAGCCAGAACCCATTCAGGCGCCGGGGCGGCGAAAGCCGACTCGGACAACGTGGGACGGTATTCGCCGGGGAGCGGTCCGCGGCGTGGCTCGGCGGGCGGCGGATCGAAGAGCCGGCGAGCCCGCCGGGCGACCGTCATGTCATCGGCGGCGAAGAGGAGCCGGCTGGGAGGCAGCGGGTCGCCCGCCGCGTTTCGCCGCGCGACCAGCAAATGCAATTCGGCACGGGACGCCGCTAGGGCCCACAGCGCGTAGGCGTCGCGGGCGTAGCGCCGCGCGTTGTCGTCGATTTTCAGGAGCGTCCGCAGCGTGTTCGGCAGGAAAGGGTCGGCATTGACCGACTTCGGCACAAGGCCGTCGTTGAAACTTGTGACGATCATCGCGGGCGCGTCGTCCAGCGCCAACTCGAGCCACCCGACCAGTTCAATCGCCTCGGGATCGACCGGCGGCGGCACCGTATCGAAGGCCGCGTCGCGAAGCACCAACTGGATCGCCTCGGCGGCGGTGGTTCGCGGCCGGAGCGAAGCCGGCACTTTTTCGAACTCCTCAAGCGAGCGGCGCAGTTGCTGGCAGGCTCGCCAAGTGGCGGCGTCGGCGGAATCGCCTAAGCGGAACTCGCGGTCGTAGATCGCGGCCAGCACATCGAATAGCGGCGCGGACCAAGTTTCAAGCGATTGGCGTTGGTTGGTCGCGAGCGACGCGAGCCAGTCCAGGATCGCACTCCGCGCGCGGTCGAGTTGCGCGATGGTCGCCGGATCGCCGAGTAGCGGTCCTGGTCCGAGGCTGGTCGGCAAATGCGCGGTGTGGTACGCGTCTAGCTCCTGGAGCCATTGCGGGCCCACCCCGAGGCGTAGTAACCACGCCGAGACATCGGGGTGCCGGAGCAACTGGGCCCATTCCGGGAAGCCAGGGCGGTCGAGCCATTCGCCGATGGCGGCGAGCAATCGATAGGGGGGCGTTTCCACGATGGGGCGGCCGGCGCCCCAGCGGGCCGACTGGCCGCATTGCCGCAGTTGGCGTTCGACATCGGCGGCGAGCGGTTCGTCCGGAAATCCGATCGTGATTTCATCGGCGCGGAAGCGGCCGTTCCAACGGGCGATTCGCCGCACGATTTCCTCGGACTGCTCGGTCGGTCCTTCAACTTGGTCGAAGTGGCGTTCCTCGATCGGAATGGGAAAGAGTGAGGGATCATTCCATGCTTCGGCCTGCAGGCAACCATGGGCATCGAAGGCTTTCGCCATATCCCATTCGTGAGCGGCGGGAACGAGCACCGTGGTTTGATTAGCGACTTGATCGAGCATCGCCCGCTGCGTTCGGTTCAGGTCGACGGTGCCAATCAGCACCAGCGGACCCGAGGCGAGGAACTCGCGGCGTCGAACGGCCTCCAGCCGCGCGGTTTGTTGATCCCAAAGTCCGAGCGAGTCGAGCAGCGACAGATAGCGGGCCTGGATGTCGGCGAGCGTTTTCCAGCGGGCCTCCTCGGCGGCGCCGGCCCGCGGGCCCACCTTCTGCGCAACACTGGCGAACTCGTGTTCGTCGGCGATCAATTCGGTGTGAGCGCGGCGGAGGACTTCGCCGAATTCCAGCCAGGCGGCGTCCGGGTCGGCATCCGGGGCGAAGTTCAAGGCTGGTGGTTGGGGCAACAACGCCCGCAGCAACTCGGGCGCTGTGGTTCGCAGAGCACGGGCCCAAGCGAGTTGCTGGGTCAATGTGGTGGCGAACGGAAACTTCGGATGGTAAAGCAGCTCGGGCAGCCGGCCGATGGTTTCGATCCGCGGCGGAGAGAACACGAGTCCCCGTTCGGCGGCGCGGTCCACGAGGATTTCAAGCAGTCGGCGGCCCGCTCGACCGCCCGGCGTTACGACGATTACCGCGCTGAGGTCGAGCTGGCCGTTACGAGCGAAACGGCGTTCCAAGTAGGCCGCCGCCTCGGCGAGCGCCGGTCGGCGGATATCGATTCTTTCGAGCGTAATCGGCATGGCGAAGCTCCGTCGTACGCCTAAACACGGTGGTTGCGGGGAACGCGGGGGAGTTCCACCGCCATCGCTTCCACGTATTTTTGAACAGCTCCCGTGTTGAAAATCACAATCCGCTCGTCCGGATGGATCTTGCCTTCAGCCACCAGGCGTTGCAAAGCGCCGACGCAGGCCGCCGCTTCCGGGCAGAGAGCGATCCCTTCGAGTGCGCACGCTTCGCGCATCCAGTCGAGCAGCTTGGTTTCGGGAACCGCGAGCGCGCAGCCGCCGCTGGCGCGGACCGCGTCGAGGATCATGAAATCACCCACGGCGACCGGTACCCGAAGGCCGCTGGCCGTCGTGTGGGCATTCGCGAATAGCTCGGCGAAACGCCGTCCCTCGGCGAAAGCTGTCGCGATTGGAGCGCAGCCGTCGGATTGCACGCTGATCATGCGCGGCATGCCAGGCACAGGTCCGGCGACAGGCGGTTCACCCGGGGCGGGGGCGACGGGCGTTTCCGCGACCGGCAGCCAACCGAGCGCGGCGAGTTCCGCGAACGCCTTCCACATACCGATCAGTCCCGTGCCTCCGCCGGTTGGGTATAAAATGACGTCGGGCAGTCGCCAATCGAACTGTTCGGCCAGTTCGAGTCCCATCGTCTTCTTGCCTTCGATGCGGTAGGGCTCTTTGAGTGTCGACAGATCGAACCACCCCATTTTCTCCCGGCCTTCCCGCACGATTCGGCCGCAGTCATTGATCAGCCCGTCGACCAGCGTGGTGTGCGCGCCGGCAAGGTGGCATTCGTACTGGTTGACGATCGGCGTGTCTTGCGGCATGAACACGTGGGCTTCGATGCCGGCCCGGGCCGCGTAGAAAGCCGCCGCGCCGCCGGCGTTTCCCGCCGTCGGCAGGGCTACGCGGCGGACGCCAAAATGCTTCGCCATCGTCATCGCCATCGCCATGCCGCGACTCTTGAAGCTGCCGGTTGGGAGTTGCGATTCGTCTTTGATCCACAAGTTCCGCACGCCGCAACGTTCGGCAAGTCGCGGGCAGGGCAGCAGCGGCGTGCGGCCCTCGCCGAGCGTCACGAGGGTCGCCTCGGGCGGCGGCGGCAACAGTTCGCGCAGTCGCCACATCGTGGCTGGGCGATCGCGCAGGTCGTCGGGACGAACCGCGGCGCGGACGGCGTCGAGGTCGTACCGTACCCACAGCGGACGGTCACGGTGCATCGCCTGCAACTGATTGGCGGGAAGTTGCGTGCCGTCAATCGCGGCTTCCAAATGCGTAACGAAGCTTGGCATGGGCGTCGTGGAAAAAACTGGCGAGAGGAAGTGTTCAATGCGGAAGCGGTTACTTGAGCGTGCGCAGGGTTTCGACAAGTTCCGGGGTAGCGACGCCCCGGGCGCCGCGGCCATCGAAATCGATTCGGCGATCGGCGTCTTCGCGAACCGACGGCAGATCCGCGTCCCAGACTCGCGTTCGCCATGACTCCGGGATAGGGGCGAGTGGCCGAACAATTCGAAAGCCCACGGAGAGCGATGGTTGGCTCGTGAACCACCAGGGGCTTTTGGGCACATTTGGATCTTCGCCACGCCAGTCGTCGTCGTGCGACTGACGGCGGGCGGCCGAGCGGCAGCGGTTGGCATCATCGTCCCAGGAACCGCCACGGACGACACGCGGGAACAACTTGGTCGGCCATCGCACGGCGGCTTCGGAAGTTACCGGGCCCGCCCCCAGCTTGGCGTAGGCCGATTCCGAGTACTCGTCGAGCACCCATTCGCCCACATTGCCGTGCATATCATGCAGTCCCCAGGCATTCGGCTTCTTGAGGCCCACTTTGTGCGTGGTGTCCTTCGCATTGTCGAAATACCAAGCGTAATCGCCCAACGGGCCAGCATCGTCGCCAAACGCGTAGGCGGTGTGGGAACCGGCACGGCAGGCGTATTCCCACTCGGCCTCCGTTGGCAGTCGGTACTCGATGCCGGAGATTCCGCTCAACCATTTCGTGTACTGGCGGGCGGCGAAGTGGCTCATGGTCACGGCTGGCTGCGCGGGATCTTCACCCAACTGAAAAGTGAAACCGGTGTCGTAGAGCTTCGATGGAGCGGTCACGATCCACGGCTTGCGAGCGTCGTTGACGGGGAGCAATTGGGCCTGCTGGATTTTTTTGAACTTGTCGTGCAGTCCCATGTACTGCTTGTATTCGGCCCAAGTCACTTCGTGCGTGGCGATCCAGAACGGTTGAATCTCGATCTCGACGACCGGCCCTTCATCGTCACCGCGACCGGTTTCTCCGGCCGGGCTGCCAAGCCGTAGCCGTCCGCCGGGGCACGGCTGCATGCTGAACTTGACATCGGTTCCCGGTAGGTTGGACTCGTACGGGACCATGTAACCGCGAGCGGTCTTCACGGATCGGCCGGTGGCGGGCGGCGAGTCAACCAAGCCGGGCTCGGCCGCCCCGAGGTGACCGGCAATCGCACCGGCTCCGAGCACACCCAGGGAGGCGATGACCGCGATGAGCCATCCGCATGAAGCACGTCGAGGTTGATGGCGAACGATCGCGATCCGAATTTGGGAATCGTCGCGGCCCTTGCGCGGGGAGGTGGCGAGCGTCAGTGGCGCGGGGGACAGAGGAGTGGGAGACAGTGGCGCGGGGGACAACGGGTCGGGCTTCATGGTTGGAAAGGGAAGTCGAGACTTGGTTGGAAATGGAAAAACAAGTCCGAGGCGAAAACCAAGGAGTGGTCGTGACGCGAGGCGGTAAGAGGAATTGGCCCTGCGAGCTGGTTGTGGGAGCTGGTCGTGGGAGCTGGTCGTGGGAGCTGGTCGTGGGAGCTGGTTGTGGGAGCTGGTTGTGGGAGCTGGTCACGCGATTCAGCCATGACGTGGTAGCATACGCCAAGAGACATGGTGCTGGCGACGCGGGCGGAACGCGATCGTCCACGAAGCACCCAGCCGAGTGCCGTTAACTGGTCG
>CAIXSC010000189.1 GCA_903921945.1 uncultured Planctomycetaceae bacterium | reverse complement strand
TGCATCGGCTGGCTTGGCATCAGCCGGTTTCGCATCGGCCGGTTTGTCATCAGCCGGCTTCGCATCGGCCGGCTTCGCATCGGCCGGCTTCGCATCAGCCGGCTTGTCATCAGCCGGTTTTGCATCGGCTGGTTTCGCATCGGCTGGCTTCGCATCGGCTGGTTTCGCATCGGCCGGTTTGTCATCAGCCGGCTTCGCATCAGCCGGTTTCGCATCAGCCGGTTTCGCATCAGCCGGTTTCGCATCAGCCGGTTTCGCATCAGCCGGTTTCGCATCGGCCGGTTTGTCATCAGCCGGCTTCGCATCGGCGGGCGTGTCTTGACGCGTGACCGCGATGAACTGCGGACTGGATTGCGAAGTGGCCTGGGCGATGAGTCGTGTTTCCGCCTCGACGAGCGCCGTTTTAGGGGGCGTGGATTCGGGCGGGAGCGTCCCGAAGCCGGCGACGACTCGCACGAGCAAGGCGAGTGCCGCGGCCTTGGAAGCGATACTCAGGAAGGCGTTCACCTCCGCCGATGCGCCTTCGAACACGTCCGGGCACCAGAAGTGGAACGGGACGGCGGAGAGTTTGAACGCCAGTCCCACGCCCAGGAACAGCGCTCCCATGGCGAGAATCATCGTTTGTTCGGACGACATATCGCCAAGCCGTTCGGCAAGCTGAAGGGCGAGCGTCGGTAGATGCAGCGTGTTCAGCGTACCGGCGATCAAGCTGATTCCGTAGAGCATGACGCCCGCGGCGCCGGCTCCGTAGACCGCGTACTTCAGGGCCGCTTCGCTGCTTTGCCGACGCCCCTTGAGCATCGCGGCCAAGGCGTAAGACGGCACGCTTGCCATTTCCACGCCCAGGAACACGATCAGCAAATGGTTGGCGGAGGCCATCAAGCACATGCCCAGCGTCGAGCCGAGCACGAGCGTGTAGATGTCCGCGCCGTCCGAGCGATCGGGAAGTCCGGAGAGTCGCGTGAAGAGCGCGAATAGCAACGCGAACAGGAGCAAGATGGTGCGCAAATAGACGGTGAAGCCGTCGTAGACCAACATGCCGGTGAACAGTTCCTGTCGATCGATTCCCGTCCAGGGGCCGGTGACAGCGAGAGCGGCGATCGTGCCCGTGATGAAGATCAAGAACGAGCTGACGAAGCGGCTCAACGGCGACACGCGGGTCAGCAGCATGACGATGATCGTCGCGCAAATCACCAACTCGGGGCGGAACTTCGCAACGCTCCCCTGCGTGTCGGAAATCAATTGGCTGACAAGAACGTGTAGATTCACGGCAAAACGCCTTGGCCGAAAGTGGTTGAACTAGCGAGCAGCGCCCGTGGCGGGCACGCTGACGGCAAGCTGGCCGGCGGCGCCGGGCACAACGCCAGAGGTTGATCCAGTAGCCGAGAGGTCGGTCGCCACCGGTTGCGGAGAACCGGCCGGGACGCGTTGAGTAACCGCCTTGTCCGCTTCCTCCTCGGCGTCCTTGGCCGCCTTGGCAGCCGCTTCGAGACGCCGCGTGTAATCGGTCAGTTCCCGCACCTGACGGCTGACCGTCGGATCCATGTACTTGAGGATCGTCTGGTAGGGGAAGACGCCGCACACGATGCACAGGACGAACAGCACGCCGGCGATCAGATTTTCCCGCAGCGTGCTCGGCGTCAGGTGCTCGCCGTGTTCGCCCTTGTACTCGGCGCCCAAGTAAACCCGCTGAATCGCCCACAGGATGTAGGCGGCCGTCAGCACGACAACCGCGGCGGACACCACCGCGAGCGATTGGCTAAAGCTCCAAACCGACAGCACGACAAACACTTCGCCGATGAATCCGCACAGTCCGGGCAGGCCCAAGCCGGCGAAGAAGATCCCCATCGACAACGCGCAGTAAACGGGCATCCGACTGAAGAGTCCGCCGAACTTTTCCAAGTCGCGATGATGCACGCGGTCGTAGACGACGCCGACCATAAAGAACATGCCGGGCGAGCTGATGCCGTGGGCGATCATTTGGAACATCGCGCCTTGGACGCCCATGTTCCAGTAGTCCGGGTTGTAGCCCGTCGCGCTCGTCGCGGACCAAACGCCCAATCCGAGCACTACATAGCCCATGTGGCTGACGGAGCTGTACGCGACCATCCGCTTGAAGTCTTTTTGGGCGAGCGCCGCGAAGGCGCCATAGACCATGCTGACCACGCCGATGCCGCAGACGAAGTACATCAAGTCGTAGCCGCCCTGCGGGCAGATCGGGTAGCAGATACGAATCAACCCGTAGCCGCCCATCTTCAACAGCACGCCGGCCAGGATCATCGAGATCGGCGTGGGAGCTTCGACGTGCGCGTCCGGCAGCCACGTATGGACCGGGACCGACGGCACCTTGATCGCGAACCCGATGAACAGCAGCAGGAAGGCCCACCACTGGAGGTTGCGGCCGAACAGCAAGATCGGCGATCCATCCTCGTTGCGGCCGAAGTCGTCGAACTGCGCCGTGTGCTGGCCGATCTGGGCCAACGCCAGCAGATTGAACGTATGGATCGGCGCGACCTGCTTGTCGCCCGCTTCGCGTTTCGCGATCGCCGCTTCCACTCGCTCGGCCACCGACGGCGCCAGCAAGCACTTGTCCAGGTACGGCTTCAACGCCGGGTCGCTCAGGTCGCTCTTGAAGTACAGCATCAAGATGGCGACGAGCATCAACACGCTACCCAGCAACGTGTAGAGGAAGAATTTCAAGGCGGCGTACTCGCGGCGCGGCCCGCCCCACACGCCGATGAGGAAGTACATCGGCAGCAGCATCACTTCCCAGAAGACATAGAACAGGAAGAAGTCAAGCGAGAGGAAGACGCCCAGCATGCCCGATTCCAAGAGCAGGAACAGGATGCAGTAGGCCTTCACGTGCTTGGTGATCGACCAGCTGGCTCCCATCGCCAGCAAACTCACCAACCCCGTCAACACGACGAGCGGGAAGCTGATCCCGTCCGTTCCCATCGCGTAAAAGATGTCGAACGACTTGATCCATTCGGCGTTCACCACCGCCTGCATGCCATCGTTGGCCGGATCAAACCGCAGATTGGACGAGGGCAGCAGGAAGCCAACCACCGTCAGCGCCAGCACCAGTGCCGTGACACACAACGTGATCCACCGCAATGCCTGGGTATTGCTGGAGGGAACGAAGGTCAGCACGGCCGCGCCGAGCGTCGGAAGGAATACCAGCAGCGTGATCAACCAAAAGGCATTCATGTTCGCAAGTTCCCAACAAAAACGATCCGCCGCCTAGCGGGCCAGCGTCGTGCTCCAGAAGAAACTGATCACGACGAAGATCGCGATCGCGCCCAAGACGATGAACATCACGTACTGCCGCAACCGTCCCGTCTGCAGCGTCCGCAGCGACGTGCCGAGCCGGAACGTCCAGTTTGCCAAACCGTTGGCGATTCCGTCCACGATCGTCCGGTCCGCCAGCCGCTCCCAAAACACCGAGAAAGTTCGCGTCCACGACGCGACGCCGTTAATCAACGCGTCGATCACTTCGCGATCAAAATTGGCGATCCGGGCCGACACAAAGTGCGTCGGCCGGATGAACACCACCTGATACAACTCGTCGAAATACCACTTGTTCCACAACGCGGCGTACAGGGGCGAGAACTGCTTTCGCACGTCGTTCGGATTCAACGCGCCGAAGGCGTACATCACCGTGGCCAGCGAAATGCCGAGCACCCAGGTACCGGTCGCCAACAGCGTGACCGGAACGGCGATCGACGACACGTGGCTCAAAGCCTCGTTCGGCCAGTTCCACTTGACCAGTTCGCCCGCCGCGATCACGTCGGCATGCTGAATGCCGGCAGGCTGCGATTGGCTGAGCAAGTTGCCCAACGTCAAGCTGGACTTCGGCAACACCTGTTGCAACACAAATCCACCCACCACCGCGGCAATCAACGTCGCCAAAACGCCCGCTCGCGTCCATGGCAACTCGGCGCTATGACCGTGCCCATGCGAGTCGTGACCATGCGAGTCGTGCCCATGCGAGTCGTGACCATGCGAGTCGTGACCATGCGAGTCGTGCCCATGTGAGTCATGCCCATGCGAGTCATGCCCGTGCGAGTCGTGACCATGCGAGTCGTGGCCGTGCGAGTCGTGGCCGTGCGAGTCGTGGCCGTGATCAGCATGGGCGGTGGACGAGCCACGGAACCAGCCATGCTTCATTCCCTGCCACACGAGCACACC
>CAIXSC010000188.1 GCA_903921945.1 uncultured Planctomycetaceae bacterium | reverse complement strand
GTCGCTGACTCCGCCGGCAAATTGCTGGAACAGGGATTGAATCGCGGGATCAACCAATTCCTGATGCCTCGAATCGCGCCGGGAGGCGCAGCGGGCGCCGCTAATCCCGCGGGCGGTGGTCCGCAGGCGAACGCCGCTGGTGGCGAAGCCGGCTTGTCGAACACCCCCGGCGGCCAAGCCGCCGGCCCCGGACAGGCCACCGGCCAAGCACCGGGACAGGCACCGGGACAGGCACCGGGGCAAGGTCTCTTGCCGCCGGGATTCCCGCAGATTCCGGGGCTCCCGAATTTGCCGTCGTTCCCCCGGCCGCGATAGTTTGGCCGCGATAGCTTGGCTGAGAAAACTTGGCTGAGAAAACTTGGCGACGAAAACTTGGCTGAGAAAACTTGGCCGAGAACAGTTGGCAAAACCGTCTGGCGAGATCACTGGGTCGAGATCACTGGCCCAAGACGGTTCGGCTGAGACGGTTCGGCTGAGAAAAACTTGGGAGGTGGTTTGGAGTCAACTCTCTGGAGAGCGAAGAGCATGGTGCGCGATCCCGAGGTCCGCAAGTTGGTGCTCTTCCCTGAAGTCGATGAGCCTCGCGTGCGCTCGATTCGCGCGACGCTCGAGGCGTGTGAAGCCGCCGACGTGCTCGTGGCGAACTGCCGCGACGAGGCCGAGGCGGCTCGGGAGATCGTCGACGCCGACGCGTTGTTCGGCAAGATCACACCGGCGTTGCTCGCCGTCGCCCGGCGACTCCGCTGGGTTCAGTCGGCGACCGCCAGCTTGGAGCACTATGTGTTCCCGGCGTTGGTCGAGCATCCGTGTGAATTGACGAACATGCGCGGGTTGTTTTCCGACGTGATCGCGGACCACGTGTTCGGGTACATCCTGTGCTTCGCGCGGAACCTGCATCGCTACTTGCGACAACAGCAACAGCATCGCTGGGCTCCGATCGGCGGCGAGGGGGAGCGTTCCAGCTTCGCGGGCGGTCCCTGTTTCGTCAGCGGCATGGATCGCGCCCATCAACATGTCAGCGACTTGACGCTGGGGATCGTCGGTTTAGGCCATATCGGCGCGGAAGTCGCGCGGCGCGGCTTGGCGTTCGGCATGCGGGTTCTGTCGGTCGATCCCGTCGTCCGCGAATCGCCGCCGGGCGCGGAACCGCCATGGCCGCTCGAACGACTCGAGGATCTGTTGGCAGCCAGCGACTATGTCGTGATCTGCGCGCCGCACACGCCGCGAACCGCTGGACTGTTTCAACGGAAACGACTGCGTCAGATGAAGCCCACCGGCGTTTTGATCAATATCGGGCGCGGCGCCATCGTATCGCTCGACGACCTTGTGGCCGCCCTCCGCGCCGGCGAACTCGGCGGCGCGGCGCTCGATGTCTTCGAAACCGAACCGCTGCCCGCCAACCATCCGCTCTGGGATTTGGAAAACGTCATCCTTACCCCGCACGTCGCCGCCTGCTCGGTCCACTTGGCGGAACGGCATCTCGCCACGCTGCTCGGAAATCTTCGCCGCTACGTGGCCGGTGAACCGCTCGCCAACAAGGTCAATAAACATGAGTGGTTCTAAACCCGCCAGCGCGAGTGCGGCCAACGCAGCCAGTGCGGCCAGCGCATCCAGCGGCGCGAGTGGCGCAGGTGGCGCGAGTGGCGCCAGTCCAGCCAACGCGTCCAGTGGCGCGAGTGGCGCTCGTGCGACCGATGGGGTGAAGGCCGACGCCGTCGCCGGACGGTTGGTGTCGTTGGATGCCTATCGCGGCTTCATCATGCTAGCGATGGCTTCGAGCGGTCTTGGGTTCGCGCAGGTCGCGAAGAAGCCGGAAGTGCTCGAACGATTCTCGGGTGGTTGGCTGGACGGCGTGTGGCGTTGGCTCTGGCAGACGTTGGCGTACCAGTTCGACCATGTGGCGTGGACGGGGTGCGCGTTCTGGGATTTGATCCAGCCATCGTTCATGTTCATGGTTGGCGTGTCGATGCCGTTTTCGAACGCGCGTCGCGCGAAGGACGGTCAATCCATCACGTGGCGGTTCGTCCATGTGCTCTTTCGTTCCGCGGTGCTTGTGGGCCTGGGCGTATTCCTGTCTTCCAACGGCGCGCCGCTCACCAACTTCACATTCGTCAATGTGTTGACCCAAATCGGGCTGGGCTATCCGTTCCTGTATTTGTTGAGCGAAAAGTCGGGGCGGCGGGAAAACACCGAGCGGTGGATTTGGGGCCAATGCGCCGCGGCCTGTGTGGTGTTGGTCGGATACGGTGTCTGGTTCGCCAGCTACACGCCGTCGCCCGAGACGCGAGCGGAAATCGAGCAATCGTTGACTGCCGCCGGCAAGACGCTCGACGCCGCCACGCGGTTCGAAGGCTGGGCGGCTCACTGGGACAAACACGGCAACGCCGCCGCCGCCGTCGATCGTTGGTTGCTGAACTGTTTCCCGCGCGCGGGCGACACGCCGGAGAAACGCCTTTTCCGATTCAATGAAGGCGGCTATCAAACGCTGAATTTCATTCCATCGCTGGCCACCATGATCTTCGGGTTGATGGCCGGCACGATGCTGCGCAGCGATCGCTCCGACTCGGCGAAATTCAAATGGCTGCTTGGCGCCGCCGGCCTCTGCTTTCTCGTCACACTTCCGATCGACACCACGCTGTGGCCCGCATGGCTCGGAAAACTCGGCGCCAACTGGTCGCTCTGTCCGGCGGTAAAGCGGATCTGGACGCCGACCTGGGCCGTGTTCAGCTCGGGTTGGACCTTCGCGATGCTGGCCTCGTTTTACGTGGTCATCGATCGCTGGGGCTATCGACGCTGGTCGTGGCCGCTGGTCGTGGTGGGTGTGAACTCGATTTCGATGTACTGCCTGTCGCAACTCGCCCGCCCCTTCGCCAAAGCGACGCTGAAGACCCATCTGGCGACGGTCGACGTCTGGTTCCCGTGGGAACCCGGCTTTGTCGGCTTGTTGTTCGGCGAACAATGCCCCTTCGTGCCGATCTTCGAGCGGCTGGCGGTGCTGTTCGTCCTATGGTGCGTCTGCGTGTGGCTCTGGCGGCAACGGATCTTCGTACGGATCTAAACAAGGCGCC
>CAIXSC010000187.1 GCA_903921945.1 uncultured Planctomycetaceae bacterium | reverse complement strand
GCCATTCGCCCACGTTGGCCGCGAAGCGCAGCGGCGCGTCGGGGCGTTCATCCGCCGCGTTGTGAGCGGCAGGCAGCAGTTCGGGAAACGCCGCCCGCAGTCCTGCTCGGAAATCATGATTCCCCGGCAAGACCCGGCACAGCGGTAGCCAATCGCCGAGCATTCCGCGAAGCGCTCGATAAGTGCTGGTCGCTTCGTCGTGCGCGATGTCACCCGTGATGACAATCAGGCTTGGCGAACGATAGCGTTTTCGGGCGGCGGCCAGCACTCGGGAAAACGAATCCCAAGTGCAAATGTCCTTCAAACGCGTTGTTGGATCGGTGAACAGGTGCAAGTCGGTGAATTGCAGAACCGTGTGAACTTTGTGAGCCATGTGGCGGGCTACTCCGTTCGAGATGCCAGAAAGCCGAGGTGCCGTAGTTCGCCGAGTGTTCGATCAAGCGTTTCGCGAAGCACCGACCGAATCCGATTCGGGTCGGAGACCGGCTGGCCGCGGGAGTCGGTCAACGTGATTTGGCCGCGGGACTGGCGCTCGATCGCTTCGAGCCAGCGGAGCAAATCGTCTCCATTGCGACGGCCATCGAGTTGCGCGAGCAACATTCGCTGGAAGCCGTTCAAGGGGCGGACGGTGTGGGCCTGATTGGGCACCAATCCGGTCCGTTGCGCTGCGCGCCGCGCCCAGTCGCCGGCGCACGGTCGATCGCCCACTTCGGCCGCGACCGGTGGCGGTTCGACCGACGCCTCGACCAGTGCGATTCCCCACGCGCGTCGCAGCGTTTCAGCCAATTCGCGAGCCAGCGGCAACGCAGCGGGCGGCATATCGGCGGGCGCTGTGATTCCCAGTCGCTCAAGTGCCGCTCGCAATAAACGCTCGAATGGCCACCACCGCGGCCAAGTGCCTGCCAGCGTGAGCAACGCCGCTTTGGCGACTGGGATGGCGGTCGCAAGACGCGATTGCGGGCGCTGGAACGCGATGCTCTCCGTGCTCGACAACGGCTGTCGCGGCGATTCGGCCTGCATCTCGGCCGCGAACCACATGGAGAATAAAACATCGGGAGGCGGGTCGCGCTGCAGCGGAATGGAATCGCGACACAGCAACGTCTGGCGAAACATTTGCCAGCGAGCGAAATCGAGGAACTGCTCGAACTGCTCGGTGTCGCGGCTGCGGGCCCGAATGGTCGCCAACGATTCAGGTGGCAAGTCGGCACCGGTCATCCAGCTATACTCGGCTTCGCCAAGGAATTTCAGTCCATGCTGGCCGGCCTCCTCGAGAAACTCGTGGAGATACCGCGGGCGGTTGTCGTGGGCGAGGAATTCATGCACCCAATAGTCGTCGGACAGGCCTGCCAGCCGCTCCGCTTCCGACCGCACGAAAGCGACTTGCTGCGCCCGCTGCGAAGCGTTTGCTTGCGTGAGCAACGCGAGTTGCTCGCGCGCGGTTCTCGCGGCGGCGAGCGCATCGCGAGCCGTGTCCGGGCTAGCCGTGGCGTAGCGCAGAAAATCACGAACGGCTCCGCGGAGCGACCAGCCGGGAAGCGTGTTGAAGCTGACGTACGCGATTCCGTTCGGGCTCAAGTGGCGCTGGCACAACGCGAACAGTCGCCGTTGGACTTCAGCGGGAATCCAGGAAAACAAGCCGTGGGCGATCACATAGTCAAACGGCGGTCCCGCGTACTCCCAGTCAACGATGTTGGCCTCGAATAGTTGAACATTCACCAGCCCAAGTTCGCTGATGGCCGCCCGGGCTTCAGCAATCGAATGGCCGGAAAGATCAACGCCCACGAACCGGCCTGTCGGGTTGTCCACGGCCATGGGCAGCAGATTGCCGCCGGCGGCGCAGCCGAGTTCCAAAACCCGACAGCCCGTGAACGGCGGCGCGGCCAGACCGAACAGCCTCCCGATCGTCGCCAATCGGCGCGGGTGCGTCTGGGCAAACGCATGGCTCGAATACGGCAATGATTCGTACGCCGCCTTCGCTGAGTCCACGACAACTTATTCCGCGCGTGGCAATTCGGAACTCCACGGCGTTGTTCCTACGTGACAACGCCCCGTGGATGGGGCCGGAACTGCTCGACGGCCCGCCGACGATGCAACATAATCGTTGCCGGCGGACACGCCGTCGAGACGGGTAGGGAATTCGCTGGTTCGCGTGGCCTCGGCCCGTGGAACAGCAGCACGAGTGGAACGACAACGCGCTTGGTGGCGACTTGCTACGTGGCGACTTGCTCGGTGGCGACTTGCTCGGTAGCGACTTGCTCGGTGGCGACGCGCTAGCTGACGACGCGATAGGAATGGCGGCATCAAACCTTGGACCGTCGATAGTGGGAACCATGCTGCACTTTTTCTCTCCCGTGGAACAACCGTTCGAGCGAACTTCGATCGTTCGCGGCGACGGCGGATCGTTGTCCGCATCGACGATGCCACGTCGAGCTTGGCTGCGGTTAGCGACGCGCGCGAGCCTTGCGGCGATCGCCGGTCCGTGGTCGTCCAGTGCAAGCTCGGCGAATGGCGCGCCGGCCGGGAGACCGGTCGAGCGTCCGGTCGCGCAGGGGCGTATCGCGGAAGGCCGCGGGCCTGGTTGGAATCGAGCGAAGTCGGTGATTGTGGTGTTCGCCAGCGGCGGTCAGAGCCAACTGGACATGTGGGATCCGAAGCCGGATGCGCCACTCGATGTTCGCGGCGACTTTCGAGCGATCGCGACGCGGCTGGCCGGGGTGCGAGTGTGCGAGCATCTACCGCGAGTTGCCGGCGTGTTGGATCGCTGCACGCTTGTCCGCAGTATGTCTCACGAAGATCTCGATCATGGGTCGGCGGTCTACTTGGCCCTGACCGGCCACTATCATCCACGGCGGTCGTCGAATCCATCGCCGGCTGCAACCGACTTCCCGACACTCGGCGCATTGGTCCGTCGCTTGCGGCCGGCGAGCCGTTTTCTTTGCGACGCGTTGCATTTGAATGGTCCGGCGCTGGTGCCTACGACGCCATCCCCCGGGCAGAATGGCGGTTTCCTGGGACGGGGCGTCGAGCCTTGGGTGGTGGGCGACGTGCTGGATGCGCGGGGCGCGATGCCCGGCTTGGAGCCGCGCGGCGACTGGGCGGCCGAACGACTCGATGCACGCCTCGCCCTCAAGCGGTCGCTCGACGCGTTTCGTGGCGAACTGGATTCGCTGTCCGACGTCGCCGATTTGAATCGCTGGTTCGTCGAGGCCCGCCAATTGCTCGATCAACCCGCGGCGCGAGTGGCGTTTGATTTGGAACGGGAATCGGCAGCGACACGATCGCGTTACGGACACCACCGTTCGGGCCAAGCCTTGTTACTGGCGCGGCGACTGGTCGAAGCGGGCGTGCCGTACATCAACGTGATATGGAATCATTCGAATCGTGGCCAGGATACGCAACCAGACGATACCGACTCGTATGGCTGGGACACTCACAACGACATTTTCTCCTCGCTGCGCGACCGTTTGTTGCCGCGGTTTGACGAGAGTTTTTCCGCGTTGATCGAGGACTTGGACCAACGCGGTCTGTTGGACGACACGTTGGTGGTTTGCATGGGCGAGTTTGGCCGGGCTCCTCGCGTGGCGCTGGAACCTCGGTTCGCCGGGGCCACGCCCGGCCGAAAGCATTGGGCCGGCGTCTACTCATTGGTGATGGCCGGTGCGGGCGTGCAACGGGGCGCGGTCGTGGGCCAATCGGATCGGATGGGTGCCGAACCGGTCACCGCTCGGTACGGCCCCTGGGACGTGGCGGCGACCATCTTTCACTCGCTGGGCATCGCTCCTGACTCCGAGTACCAGGACGCGTCCGACCGTCCCTTTCGCGCCAGCGAGGGCCGCCCCATGGCCGAAGTTTTCGCGTAACCGTGCGAACTCGCGAGTCGCACATCCGCTCGCCCGAATTCTTCCAAACAAAAAGGTCCATCCGGGATTCGTGTGGGTCCCGCCGAAGATTCGTGCATCGCCGAACTTCCGAGTCGCGGCGCAAGCCGGCGACGCGACAGCCGCCCCCTGCAACTCCCGCGATGGCGACCCACAGGAAACCCAGAAGAACCAACTAAAAACTGCCGCGCGCGGGCGTGACCGGGCGGCGTCGGGCGGCGTCGGGTGTGACTGGGCGTTCGGGCGTTCGGGCGTTCAGACGTTCGGGTGTTCAGGCGTTTGGGGCATCGAGGACATCCGGGGCAAAATCCGTGGAATGAGAGCCGTTCGTTCACCGAGCGTTCCGCTTTGGGCGTTCATCGCTTCATTGACCGCCAAGCCGAAGGCGCTGGCCGGGTTGGAAGCGAGAATTGGCCCAGCGGCACCAGCCGGTGGGCAATTGGCGCCAGACACTTTCTTGTTCCGAAACCAGGAAGCAGTGGGAGGGCGACACGATCAAGCAACGCGGCCTGGAGAGGTTTCCCAGCGGTAAACCGCCGATTATCAGCGAAAACTGGCCGCAGTTCCTCGTCCGCTACGGTTTCGGAAGACGCGATCACGTAGGTTGCACGAGCCGCAGGATGAACTCGCTCAGCCGGCTATCGACGCTTTGCAATTCCCGTTCGGCATTTCTTAACCGGGACTCATCGGCGGCGACTTGCTGGCTGCCAGCCCGTTTGACCGCAAGCACGGCTTCAACTTGTTGCCTAATGGTCGCGATCTCGCGGTCAAGTCCCACGCTGACCGCCGTCACGAGTCCTTCGGTTTGACGAAACGTTTCATCGGCGATCTTCGACGCCTGGGAAGGGATATTCGCCACGATCTGTTTGGCCAACTCGACGCCTACTTGCACCTTGACCTTTTCCGAGATGGCGTCACCTTGTCGGAAGGCACGGAAAACACCCAACGCGAGTAGTGCTGGCACGATCGTGATCGGGTTCCATTGTAGAAAAAAAATAGCAGCGACGACCATGATGTTGGGAATTAGGCTTCGGAGCATCGCTTGATAACCCATAGTTGCTCCTTCCAATGCCATGCCAGGACCGCCGAGAAAAAGGCCGCCCGCCGTGGACAGGATCCGTTCGACAGCGCTTAAACGGGCTTCCGGCAAAATATTTCCCCGAGCAACCCCCGACAGTTGCGACCGAATTTCTTCGATATCGACCATGAATTCCGAGACAGCCGCCTGTGCCTCGGCGTCGAAATCGGACAGATGGTGCTGAACGAGCGGTTTCAGTTGCTGCGACTGCCATTGTTGGGTGGCCGCTTCCACAAACGGCGCTACTGCGGCCACAACCTCCTGCGCGACCGCTTCCACTTGCTTCTCAATCGCCCAGACCTTGAAAACGCTGACAGACTTTTCCACCTTGACTTTCGCCGCCCACAATGGAACCTGATCCGCGACCTGGCGTAAGTGGTTGATTGCCGAGTCCCGCACGGCGTCGCGCATGCGAATGCGGCAACGTTCAAGCCCTGCGACGACCGTGTTGCGGCGGCGATCTGCCTCCTTGAGTTTAGGGAGCGCTTCATTGTATCGCTGCTGGAGTTGTGCCAGATCTGCGGCCAGCATCCGCCGCTTTTCCGGAATAGTTTCGAACAGCGCCTGTTTAACCCCTTGGGCTAACTGTCGCGAAGGTTGCAAGAGCTTGATCCGTCCACGATCCTTTACTAGAAAATCGGCAAGTGACTTTTCCAGTTGAGGGATTCCCGACCGGGTTACTAACTCGGGGAGGTTCCGCTCGCGACCATCGACCGCATCCAACGCGGATACGAAGAAAATCCCCTCGCGGCCAAACGCGGTTCGCCCCGCCAGTTGATCATAGGCGTATTGGGTAACGCGATCGCGCTC
>CAIXSC010000186.1 GCA_903921945.1 uncultured Planctomycetaceae bacterium | reverse complement strand
TGGCGTGAAGCGACTCATCGAGGTTCGTTCGCGATCGAACGGCATCGCCGCCACGATCGAGTATCGCGGTCCGCAATCGACACAGCTGACGAATGCATAGCCGCCGCGGCGCGGCGCTGCGCCGCGGACTTCCGCGAGACAGGCATCGCAGACACGCACATCGGGAGGCACTCGAGTGCGCAGGCGGCCGCCGTCGTCGGTGATCGATTCGCGGAGCGCGAAGCCCGGGCGACCGTTCACGGCGAGCGGTTCGCTTTCCATCGAAGCGATTTCCGCCTGCGGCGGTAACGACGAAAGCAGGCAGTCCTCGAATGACGCGAGCGCGGAGTGGTCCCCTTCCAGTTCAACCAGCACGCCATCGGCGACGTTGGCGACGGCGCCGTCAAGCCGCAATCGAGCCGCGCAGCGGGCGACCGTCGGCCTGAAACCAACGCCTTGCACCTTGCCGCGAATCAGCCAACGCCGCGCTGCCCGTGTGCTGTCTGCGTTGGCAAAGGCATTCTCATGGACGAGGCGGTCGCTCATCGGCATGCGGCGGAGCTTGGCAGTCCGAGGCGGTGTGCGCGAGCGGTTTCCAGGTGTTCGCACCACGCGGAGATTCCATTTCCATCGAGCGCGCAGACGGGCAGCACAGCGAGGTCGGGCTGAATGTTTCGCGCGTCCTGCGCGACCGCCTCGACCGAGAATGGCACGTGCGGCAGCAGATCGGTCTTGCTGACCACCAGCGTTTGGCTGCCGCGAAACATCTTGGGATACTTGGCCGGTTTGTCATCGCCCTCGGTGACACTGACCAGGACCACTCGCCAATGTTCGCCCAAGTCATGCGACGCGGGACAGACAAGGTTGCCGACGTTTTCAATGAACAAAAAGTCCCACGGCGATTCCGGGAGCCGCTCGAACGCCTTTTCGACCAACGGAATTTCCAAATGGCAGGCTCCGCCGGTCGTCATCTGCACGACATCCACCCACGGGGCCAATCGCTGAGCGTCCCGGTCGGTCGCCAGATCGCCCACCAACACGGCCACTCGAAAGCGGCCGGCCCAATGTCGCGCGGTCGCTTGCAGCAGCGACGTCTTTCCCGAACCGGGTGATGAAACCACGTTCACAACAAACGTGCCGGCGGCCGTTCGCGCGGCGCGAAACGAGTCGGATGCGGCACGAGTCGCCGCCATGATATCCCGCGCTACGGTGATCACTTGCCGAGCCATTGGGTGTTCCCGCCAAGCTGTGGGTATGAAAGAACTCGCAAAGGCCACGGGGGCAAGCGGTCTGTGGACGGCCGCGATGCCGTCGATCAGTATGCGCGCCGCTGGCCGATGCGGGGAGGCCACGCAAGGCCCTCGATCCGCCTCTTTCCGTTACGATGCTCGTTGTCGCGGCGCCCGCAACGCCGTGCGCGGGCGTCCACCGCCGCGGAAGACGGGACGCCCCGCGGGGAATCCGGCCGCGGTGGCAGAGTGCGCGATGTCCGAATTGATCATCAGTGTGTCGGGCCTGCGAGGTATCGTGGGCGATAGCCTTACGCCCGAAGCGGCCCTCCGCTACGTGGCCGCGTTCGCCCAGGAATTGTCCACGCCGGGCCCGATTGTGCTCAGCCGCGACGGCCGCGCGACCGGCCGCATGATCGCCGACCTCGTCCGCGGCGCCCTGTGCGCCGCTGGACGCGATGTCATCGATGCCGACATCGCCGCCACGCCGACAACCGGTGTGCTCGTTCGCCGCTATCAGGCGGCCGGCGGAATCCAAGTCTCCGCCAGCCACAACCCGCTTGAATACAACGGAATCAAACTATTCGACCCCGCTGGGCAAGTGCTCACCGCGGCCGCCGGCCAGCCGATCCTTCAGCGCTATCGCGAATTCGCCGCCGCCGGCAATCCACCCGCAACTCGCGATCCCCGCGATTCGCGCAACGCGCACGATGGAACGCGGCCGTCCTGGGTAGGGCATCAACGAGTTGGCCGTGTGGCGACGTGCGCGGACACGCTGAGCGACCACCTGGGACTTGTGGCGGCCACCGTGAATGGGCAGCGTATTCGCGAATGCGGCTTCACCGTGTTGCTAGACTCCAACCATGGAGCGGGCAGCCTGCTCGGCCGCCACCTGCTGGAATCGCTGGGCTGCCGAGTCGTCTTGATTGGCGGCGAGCCGGATGGGCGATTCGCGCATCGCCCCGAACCGACCGCGGAGAATCTCGTGGGCATCGCGCCGCTGGTGCCGCATCACGGAGCGATCGTCGGTTTTTGCCAGGATCCGGACGCCGATCGACTGGCAGTCATGGATGAAGCGGGAAACTATCTCGGCGAGGAATACACGTTGGCGCTCTGCCTGGACCATGTGCTGCGAACTCGCCGCGGTCCCGTGGCGATCAACTGCGCGACCAGCCGTATGAGCGCGGATGTCGCCGCTCGACACGGCTCGGCCTGCTATCGAGCGGCGGTTGGCGAGGCGAATGTCGTGGCCGAAATGCGAGCCCGCAAGGCGGTATTCGGCGGCGAGGGGAACGGTGGTCCGATCGATCCGAAAGTCGGTTATGTCCGCGACAGTTTCGTAGGCATGGCGCTGATCCTCGACGCGCTCGCCGAACGGCAAATACGGATCAGTGAATGGGTGCGCGAGCTGCCACGTTACGCTATTCGCAAGACGACAGTGCCGGTCGCGGCCGCGTCGCTCAGGGCCGCGTTCGAATCGCTCCGGCGCCGCTTCCCCGAAGCGGCCATCGACGAGTTGGATGGCATGCGACTCGACTGGCCCGACCGCTGGCTACTGGTGCGAGCCAGCAACACCGAGCCGATTGTGCGATTGATCGTCGAGGCCCCCGACCCAGCCGACGCCGAGCAACTGCGCGACACCGCCGCCGAGACGCTGGCCCCGTTCTCGGGATGAGTTTTTTCCATTCCGTGAGTGAACATCATGTGCCGCGGTGTGCCAGCCCAAGGAATTTCGCAGACGGCGCATGAGCAAACAAGTAATGGCAACCTGCTCGAAGCGCGCCGACTTCCGCGGCGACGGACAAGATGTCCGTCGTACAAAACAGGAGGCGTCGACTCGGCGGTCGGCTGACTCACGCCGACATCCGTTCTCCCCATGTACGACGGACATCTTGTCCGTCGCGAGCATGTCGTAATCGGTCGTGCGTGGCTGTGAGGCTGCATGGCGGCTACACCGCGCCGGCCCGAGCGGCGACGGACAAGATGTCCGTCGTACAAGTGGTTGATCTCGAGTTGGCCCTAAGCCACTCGTCCCTCGTAATCCGTTCTCCGTCCCTCACCACTCAGCCCTCACCACTCAGCCTTCAGCCTTCAGCCTTCAGCCTCCTGTTCCTCGATGAATTCGAGCCGAAGCGATTCGAGGACGAGGTCCATTTTTCGATAGACGGTGGACTGGGAGACGCCCATCCGGCGGGCGATTTCGGCTGGCGTGATGCCTTGCAGCCACAAGGTCGCGTATTGCCGCAATTGGTCTTCCGGCAGGCATCGCACGATGCGCTCGTTCAACTGTTGCAATGACTCGAAGTCGATCAATGCCGCGTCGGGCGACGGGCCAGGGTCTGGGAAGGAGTCCAGTCCACCGGTTGGCTTGCCATCCTGCGTAGCGAGATCGGCTTCGTTGGCCACGTGTCCGCTGCCGCGTTTTTTGCGGTTCATATCGCGGACGTGGTTTTTCACTCGCTGATTCACGCGGTGATACAGCATGCGTAGCAAGTCTGTGCGATTGTTGATGGCCGGCAATTGGCCTTGGCTGCCGTCGAGCAGCAGTTTCGCCAGCACTTCGCCGACGATGTCCTCTTCGTCACGCACGCGCCGATCCGCCTCGCCGAGTCGTTTTCGGGCCAAGGCCGCGAGCCGCGCGGAGTAGAAATCGAATAAGCGACGGGCCGAATGATGATCTTTGCTCGGCAGCAAACGAATCAGCCGCGTGATCGTGCCGGAAAGCGTGTTATGCTCGTCAGTATCCGACATGAAGCTCGCTCGTAGACTGGCTCGACACTCTTCACGCGTCGAGGGGATGGCGACCAAGGACAATCGCGGGCGCAACTCGACGCGGGGCAACCGTTCGGGCGGGAGGTTCGTGGACGCGGCTTCCAATTGCGGCGTTGGCGAGACGTGGCGGATTATGGCGGGGCGACCGAGGGCTTTCAATTGGCCCCCCACCCCGCAATCGGCGGGTCGCTGGCGTGATGGTTTTCAGGGCAGATTCTGCCCGGTTTCAGGGCACGGCCGAGCGTCGCTGATCACGGATTCCCGCGAGCCGGCGGCTCGCTTCCGATCGGCTCCTTGGGAGCCGCGCTGCGGTCGAAGGAGCAAGCCGGGCCACTACCGCCGGCCGCTCGCGGGCGACTGGCACGCTGATTGCCCTAGTAGGCGTATTGCGAATCCACTCACGAGTAAGGACCCGGCCATCATGAACGATCGTTCCGTCGCGTTATCCCTGGATGAACTCGCCCATCTCGTCTCTCGCCGCGTCTCACCCGCCGAAACGCTGAGCCAACTGGTCCAGTTGATCCAGTCGAGCCTGAAGACGGATGTCTGTTCGGTTTACTTGGTGGAGCCCAATCGGGCGAACTTGGTGCTGGCGGCCACGGTTGGATTGCGGGCCGACGCGGTTGGCCGGGTGCGGATGCCGATCAAGGAAGGTCTTGTCGGTTTGGTCGCGGAGCAAATCCGGCCGATCGTCGTGGAAGAGGCCGAGAAGCACCCGCGGTTCAAATACGTGCCGGAAACGGGCGAGGAAACCTACCATTCGTTCCTGGGCGTGCCCGTGCTGGATATGGGCGTGCTGCAAGGTGTTCTGGTGGTGCAAACGGTTGCCGCGCGGCTGTTCTCCAGCCCGGAAGTCGAGCTGCTGATGGCGACCGCTACGCAAGTCGCGCCGCTGGTGAGCGAACTGCGAGCCCAGTCGCAATTCAGCAGCCAAACGTACGATCGAGCGCGGGGTTTGTCACGGAATCTTTGGTGGAGCTGGGATCGCGAATCGAATGATCTCTTTCGAGCGCTCTCGCCGGCCCAGTGGCGCGAATTGAACCACAACCCGGTGCCGTTGCTGACCGAGATGCCGCTGCAAGAGGTCGAGCAACGAGCGAAGGAATTGGTGCTGCACGGTCGAGTGAATCACGCGTATCGTCGCTTGCAAGATTACCGGACTTCGAAAACCACATGGGGCGCTCGGGAAGCGGGCGTCTTGTGGGCGCGGCCGGTGGCTTATTTCTCCGCCGAGTTCGGCTTGCACGAAAGCCTGCCGATCTATTCGGGCGGTCTCGGGGTGCTGGCGGGCGATCATCTGAAGAGCGCGTCGGATCTCGGCGTGCCGCTGGTCGGCGTCGGGCTCTTTTACCGCCAGGGCTACTTCCGGCAGCGGCTCGATGGCGAGGGGGATCAGCACGAAGAGTACATCACGAACGATCCGGCCAAGCTGCCGTTGGAGCTGGCGGTGGATGCGAGCGGCGCGCCCGTGCGGATCTCGATCGACACCCGAGGCGGGACGATCCATGCCCAGATCTGGAAAGTCCAAGTCGGCCGCAACACGCTCCTCTTGCTCGATTCCGACGTCCACGGAAACTCCCCCGAGGACCGGATGCTGACCGCGCGTCTGTACGGCGGCGACCACCGCGTCCGAATTCGCCAGGAACTGTTACTGGGCGTCGGCGGCGTGCGCGCGTTGCGGGCCCTGCGAATCGCCCCTGGCGTGTTGCACCTGAACGAAGGCCACAGCGCGTTCGCGACGATTGAGGAAGTCCGCCACCGGATGCACCGCGAGGGGATCGGTTTTGAAGAGGCGAGCCGGCGAGTGACGCCGATGGTGGTGTTCACCACGCACACGCCGGTGCCGGCGGGCCACGATCGGTTCTCTGGACACTTGATCGAAGAGCATCTGGGGCCGCTACGCGACGCGATGGGCGTATCGTACGACGGCTTGATGGCGTTGGGCCGCGTCGATCCGTACAACTCCTCGGAGGAGTTTTGCATGACCGTGTTGGCGCTGAAACTGTCGCGCCGAGCGAACGCCGTGTCGTGCTTGCATGGCCAAGTCTCGCGCGGAATGTGGATGCCGCTCTATCGGGCAAAATCCGAAGAGGAAGTGCCGATCGGCCATATCACCAACGGTGTCCACGTCCTCACATGGCTCGCCCCGCAAATGCACGAACTGTACGACCGCTGCCTCGGCACGGATTGGGAGCAGCGCAGCGGCGAGGCGCGGCTGTGGGAGCAGGTCGAATCGGTTAGCGACGCTGAATTGTGGGAAACCCATCAATCGCTCAAGGGCCGACTGATCGACTTCGTTCGGCGGCGCGCGGTGGCGGAAGCCGAACGACGCGGCGAATCGCCAGCTGTCTCCAGTATGCTGAGCCGCGCCCTGAGCACGGACACGCTCACGATCGGCTTCGCTCGCCGCTTCGCGACCTACAAGCGGGCCGACTTGGTGTTCGCGGACATCGAACAACTGGCGGAACTTGCGGGCGATCCGCGGAAGCCCATTCAGTTCGTCTTCGCCGGCAAAGCCCATCCGCACGACGTGCCGGGCAAGCAGATTCTCCGCCGGATCGCGCGCCTAGCCCGCGATCCCCGCTTCGAAGGCCGGCTGATATTCATCGAAAACTACGACATCAACACCTGCCGGCACTTCGTGCAGGGAGTGGATGTGTGGCTCAATAACCCTCGCCGACCGCTGGAAGCCTCGGGCACGAGCGGCCAAAAGGTGGTGCTCAATGGCGGCTTGAACCTTTCGATCCTGGACGGTTGGTGGGCGGAAGCTTACGAGGGTACGAACGGATTCGCGATCGGGGAAGGCGAAACCCACTCGCACGAAGACGTCCACGATCGGCGGGACGCCGCGTCGCTGCTCGATGTGCTGCGGAACGAAGTGATTCCGCTGTACTACGATCGCGACCGCGACGGCCTGCCCCGGGGTTGGATCGAACGCATGAAGCGAGCGATCCGGACCCTGGGTTGGCGGTTCAACGCCAACCGCATGGTCATGGACTACGTGAACCATTGCTACATTCCAGCGGCCGGCGGCACATCCAGCGACATGAGCCGGGTGCAGTGAGCCGCGACTGGAGTCCGGGGCAGTGATCCGGGCGAAGTGAGCCGGGCGAAGTGAGCCGGGCGAAGTGAGCCGGGCGAAGTGAGCCGGGTTTAGCCGATTGGGAGGTAAGTGAAGCTCGCCGAGTCGCCGTTGCGGCGACTTCGACGCTCAACGCGTCGCTCGACGACTTGGCAACTCGACGGCGTGTCGATCCGAAGACGTTGCAACTCGACGGCTCGAGAAAGTAACGATGTCCGTAGTGTCCGTTGCCGCCTCCCGGTCTGAAGGTGTCGGCGGCTTTGCGGACGCGAGATCTGGCCTCGCCATCCCGGAGAATGGCATAGACCCGCACGGATGGGTGAGTCAGGATGGAGCATTCCGGGGCGGGCAACGCGGTCGATTGCCCGCATTCGCTCGGCCAGCATGAACTTACTCGAATGGGCCACTGATTCTGGTATTTGACCCTTTGATTGTTGGAAGATCGGCGTAGAATTCAACGCCGTTTTTCGAGTTTCCAGCCGAACTGTATTGTTGGTTGGAAACTACCTACCGCCAGCCGACCCGTCCGCTCCGCCTTATTCCGTCATGACGACCCGCCTGCAACATTTTGCCAAGCAACTCGAGGAAAGTGGTGTCCTCGACGCGGAGACGTTGCGCGATTTCCTTCCCCCGAAAGCGCAGCCGAAGGATTCGCATGAGTTGGCTCGGGAATTGATTCGGCAGAAGAAGTTGACGCGGTTTCAAGCGGAGGAGGCTTATCGCGGCAAAGCCCAATCGCTGGTGCTCGGCAACTACGTGTTGCTGGACAAGATCGGGGCTGGCGGGATGGGGCAGGTGTTTCGGGCCCGTCATCGGTTGCTGGACCGGGTCGTGGCCGTCAAGTTGTTGCCGTCGGGCATGATGCAGGACAAAGGGGTCATCGAGCGTTTCGAGCGGGAAGTTCGAGCGGCCGGCAAGTTGAACCACCCGAACATTGTGCGGGCGGAGAACGCCGATCATGCGAACGGCGTCCATTTTCTGGTCATGGAGTATGTCGACGGGGGCGACTTGTCGAAGCGGGTCAAGAAAGAGGGGCCGCTGGCGATCGAGTTGGCCGTGGACTGCGTGTTGCAGGCGGCACGCGGCTTGGCTTATGCCCATGGGGTCGGGGTCGTGCATCGCGACATCAAGCCTGCCAATCTCCTGCTCGACACGAAGGGTGTGGTGAAGATTCTGGACATGGGGCTCGCGCGGATGACCGGCGAAGGCGGGGTATCGTCCAACCCGGAATTGACATCCACCGGCACGATCATGGGAACCGCCCAGTACATGGCTCCGGAGCAGGCGTTGGACACTCGAGCGGCCGACCATCGCGCCGACATCTATTCGCTGGGGTGCACGCTGTACTATTTGTTGGCGGGCCGGGCCATGTACCAGGGCGAGTCGGTGATGCGGACGATTTTCGCGCACCGGGAACAGCCGATCCCTCCGCTCCGCGATGTTCGCGCGGAAGCGTCCTGCGAATTGGACGCCATCTTCCACAAGATGGTCGCCAAGAATGTCGAGGATCGCTACCAATCGATGGCGGATCTAATCGCCGATCTCGAGGCCTGCACGCCGCTGTTCAGCCGGGAACAGGCAGCCGGTCCGAAAAAGACTCGCCCGATCGCGGCGAGCAGCGGACCGCGCGTGGCCGCCCAGGCGGGGTCCATAGCGGCCAGTTCGGCGGCGATGATCTCTGGGGCGGCGTCCTCTGGGGTGGCGACAACGCCGACGACCGATGACGGAACCTCTTCCCCTAGCCAAGTCGAGGGCTTTCTGGCGGAACTCGGCACGTCCGCTCAACGCAAGCGCGCCGGTGCCGGCAGGGCTGGAAGCAGGGTAGCCGCTGCGGGTGGACGCGCTGCTCAAGCGGCTGGCGGCCCCACGTTCGCCGAACGACTCGCCGCGGTACCGCCGCTTTGGTGGGTCGTTGGCGGATCCGGCGCTATGCTGCTGGTGTTGATTGCCGTGCTGATTGGATTGGTCATCGCTTTCCTCAGTTCACCGACAGATGACCATGGGCCGCCAAATGCCGCGTCGAGCCCGGCAGTCGGTAAACCGGCAATCGGTAAACCGGCAGTCGGTAATCCGGCAACCGGAAAGCCCGAAACCGGAAAGCCTTCGACCGGCACGACGAGTGGGAAGGTTCGGCCTGCGGAGTTACAACCCGGCGTTCCTCAGCCGAACCGACCCTTCCATCCGCAATCGGGGGTCACCCCCCGGCCAGCGAAGGCGAACGTTCCGTCGGTTTCCGCCGGGACTGGTGAGGGGTTGAGCATTGACTTTCCGAGCAATCCGGTCACGGGCAATCCAGGCACGGGCAATCCAGGCACGGG
>CAIXSC010000185.1 GCA_903921945.1 uncultured Planctomycetaceae bacterium | reverse complement strand
CTTGACTTGGCGTGATTCCGAGTGTCTCCACCCTTCCCTATTTCATCACACGCAAGCGATTGAAACGAACTGGCTTGTCACTAATCGAACGGTGTTGCGGTTAGCTGCGAGCGCCGACCGCGCCGATGATGACCGACGCGTTGTGGCCACCGAAGCCGAAGCTGTTACTCATGATGTAACGCATCGTCTTTTGACGGGGTTGAAGCGGCGTGTAGTCGAGGTCGCAATCCGGATCCGGATTTTCCAAATTGATCGTCGGATGAATCCAACTCGACTCCAGCGATTTGGCGCAGACGACCAATTCAATGCCGCCGCTGGCCCCCAACGAATGCCCGATCGCGCTCTTCGTGCTGGAGATGCTCAATGCCTTGGCGTGGTCGCCAAAGACCCGCTTCATCGCGATGGTCTCGGCTTTGTCGCCCAGCGGAGTGCTCGTACCGTGAGCGTTCACGTAATCGATCGCCGACGGCGGCAACGCCGCGTCTTTCAACGCCATCAACATCGCCTGGGCGGCTCCCTGCCCTGCCTCGTCCGGTTGAGTGATGTGGCCGGCATCGCAACTACTGCCGAAGCCAAACACCTCGGCGTAGATCCGGGCTTTCCGCGCAACCGCGTGTTCCAGTTCTTCAAAGATTAAAATGCCTGAGCCTTCGCTCAGCACGAATCCATCGCGATCGCGGTCGAACGGGCGACTCGCCCGCTCGGGCGCGTCGTTTCGCTCGGACAAGGCTCGGATGTTGGTGAACGCCGCCAGCCCCATTCGCGTCATGGCGGCCTCGGACCCGCCCGTGACCACCACGTCCGCCTCGGACCGCTGAACTGCCCGTAAAGCGTCTCCGATGGCGTTCGTCGCACTGGCACAAGCGGTTGCCAGCGAGTAGTTCGGGCCACGCAGACCCATCTGGATGGCAATGTTGCCTCCAGCCGCGTTGAGCATCATCTTCGGCACAGTGAAAGGCGACACGCGATCGGGGCCCTTGGAGAACAGACGAGCCATTTGCTCTTCGATTTCCGAGAGACCGCCGATCCCCGATCCAATAATCGCGCCAATCCGCGACCGATCCTCGCGGTCAAGTTCCAAACCGGAGTCCCGCATCGCGTCGATGGCCGCCACCAACGCGAATTGGCTGAAGCGGTCGATCCGCTTCACCTCTTTGGGATCGATGTGGCTTTTCGGATCCCAGTTCAGAATGTCACCACCGAACTTGATCTTGAATTCCGCCGTGTCGATGAGCTGCAACGGGTGAATCCCGCTCCGCCCCGACAAAAGGCTAGACCAAAGCTCGTCCACGCGGCAGCTCAATGGCGTGACCGCGCCCAGACCGGTGATGACAACGCGTCGATTCATGGATACTCAACCGCTCGCAGGCAAACCTTAGCGCGAACCCTACCCTACCCGTTGCTCTGCTTCGCCTTCTCAATGAATTCAATCGCCTGACCGACTGTCTGAATCTTCTCGGCGGCGTCATCCGGAATATCGATGTCGAACTCGTCTTCGAGCTCCATCACCAGTTCGACCGTATCCAGCGAGTCCGCGCCCAAATCGTTGACGAAGGAGGTGCCCGGCTGGATCTTCTCCCGGTCAACCGCCAACTGTTCCGCCACGATGTCCATCACCTTTTCAGCAACAGCAGAAGCCACCGTCTACGACCTCCCAAAAAAGTTGAACGAGAAGGCACCCTGCCTGCCCGGGATAAGTTGAGTCACTCGCTCGCGATCTTCGCAACGTTCCGGCACTCGCGGTGCCCACTTCGATCATCTCAGCGAATCGCGGCTCAAGATAGAGGATCAATTGCGCATCGGTCAAGATAGGCGATCCGCCACCAACCGCGTCTCCAGCCCATGCGCTCTCGGGAACTGACGCTCCCCACCAACCGCATCTCGATGCCATTCCATCCAGTGGCTGGCGGAGACGCTTAGCCCGTCATTCCTCCATCAACCGTCAGCACTTGGCCCGTCACATAGGAGGCCGCCGCGCTCGCCAGAAACACAACGCAGGCCGAGACATCTTCCGGTGTTCCCAGCCGCTTCGCCGGGATCCGCTTTTTCGCTTCCTCAATGATCACCGGGCCCAAAACTTGAGTCATCTCGCTCTCGATGAACCCAGGAGCCACGCAATTCACGGTTACTTTCCGCCCCGCCAACTCGCGGCTCAAGCTGCGGCTGAACCCGATCAAACCAGCCTTGGACGCCGAGTAATTCGTTTGGCCCGCGTTGCCCATCAGCCCCGAAACGCTGGAAATGTTAATGATCCGCCCGTACCTCGCCCGCATCATGTGACGCGATGCGGCTCGAGCGAAAAGAAACGCGCCTCGCAGATTCGTCGTCAACACGTCATCCCATTCGTCGTCCGTCATCCGCGGCAATAGCGTATCTCGAGTCACGCCGGCGTTGTTCACCAGGATGTCCAGTCGGCCCCAGTTGTCGGCGACACCGTCCACCACCTTGTCCACGCTTTCACGCGACTTCACATCGCACGCGAACGCCTCGGCCTGCCCGCCAATCGCGGTGATCTCCGCTACCGTCTGAGCCAACTTGTCCGCATTGCGAGCCACACACGCGACTCTCGCTCCGTTGCGTGCCAACTCGATGGCCATCGATTTGCCCAAGCCCTGCGACGCTCCGGTCACCAATGCCACCTGGCCCGAGAGGTCCACTATGAACGATCGTTTCGCCGGCTCGGACATGCACATTCCTTTCACGGATCGGGGCAGTGGACGAACAATAATCACCGAGAACTAATTCACCGACACCTGACTCACCGACACCTGGCTCACCGACACCTGGCTCACCGTGTTCCAGATCGGCGTGTTCCAGATCGGCGTGATCATCATCGGCGGGAGCTACTTCGCCAAGATCGCTATGTCGGCGAATCCAAGGCGGCGAACGCTTGAAAACTCTTCCTGGTCAGGTGGCGGTATTCTCGCACTTCAGTTTGCGATCGATGCGTTTCAGCAAGCCTGCGAGGACGCGGCCAGGACCGATCTCGTAGAACGAATCGCAGCCACCCGCGACCATCCCGCGAACGCTGTCCTCCCACCGCACGATCGAAACGACTTGCGACACCAACAATCCCCGGATTTCTTCGGGATCGCTGTGCGGCTGGGCATCGACATTCGAGATTACCGGAATCCGTGGCGACCGCAGCGGCACCGTGGCCAAAGCGGCTGACAGTCGCTCGACAGCCGGCCGCATCATCTCGGTGTGGAACGCTCCGGCAACCTTCAACGGAATCGCTTTCATCGCGCCGGCCAGCGTGGCCGCCTCGGCCGCCCGATGGCAGGCGTCTTTTCCGCCCGAAATCACGATGTTTCCGGGACAGAGCAGATTCGCGACTTGCAGCACTTCGCCCGGTTGACGCACCTCGGCGCACAGCG
>CAIXSC010000184.1 GCA_903921945.1 uncultured Planctomycetaceae bacterium | reverse complement strand
ATTCCGAAACCAACTGTTGGAACGCCGCGTACTCGGCGTCCGCGACCACGGCTCGATGATCGTGAACCAGCGCCCCGAACGCGATCCGGAACGTTTCTCCCGGCGCCACGGCGACCGCGCTGCGGTCGCCCTGTTTCATCGCCGAGCGTCCGAACGGATTCGCGACGAACACGCCATAATCGCGGTTATGCCACCAGCTCTCGCGAAAGTTGCCAGGGCTGGCCATCAGCATGATACCGCCGGACTGAGGGCCGCTGCCCGAGTAGTCGCACCAGCGGGCCGCTTGCCCCCAAGTGTTTTTGGCGGTCGTCTTGCCTGCCGAACTGCGAACCACCCCGCCGTTCTTTTCGATGAACGGCGTCGCCACCCGCGCGCCAAATCCCATCTCCTCCTGGTCGCCAAACACCAGCGGACGTTGCTCGGCGCGAAACGCCGCGCGCCACACAAGCAGCCAACCTGTTGGCCGCGCTGCCACGGTGAATTCATGGGTGACTCCGCCGAGCGGTTCGCCGCCAGCGGTTCTCAACCGGCATTCGGTCGCGAACCGCACTCGATCCTGCTCGGCCTTGGGCGGCGAAACGAACCGGATGTGCTCCATCGACGCCTTGTTCCGCCAGTAGTCTTGCTGGCTGATATCGCCGAAGCCCAGCCAAATGCCAGGGTGCATGGTGTCGTGATCCAGCGAGTCGACGCCGGGAACCGGCGGATGAGTACGCGTGACCTGCCGTCCATCGATGAGCCGCGCGTTGGCGAAGAAGGGCCGCAGAATCTTCTCATCGCGAAAGATGAAATCGACGATCGGCCGGCCGTCCAGGGAAATGGCAAGACGATCCTTTCGCTCATCCACCGTGAAGCCGCTGGCAGTCCGCCCCGTGCTGGCGGTGGTGGATGGCGACGCTGACAACAACGGCGGTTCGCGCATCGAGAGCAGAAACGTCGTCAGGTCGGCGACTTCGCCAGGCGATAGATGCTCCGCCAGTTCCGGCATCGCCGACTTGGGAACGGTCCGGCGTTCGTCGATCGATGCTTTGGGGATATCGACCCGCAAACCGTTGGACTGTCCGAGCGACAACGTCAGGCCACTCTCCTCAAGCAGCACTCCGGAATGCACGGCGCCGGCGTCGGTGACAACGGTCAACTGGTTGAATCCCTCCGTGATCACCGCGCTCGGTTCAACGATCGACTGCACGATATGACGCGCGTTCGCTCGCAGACCTAGGCCGGCGAGATTCGGGCCGAATCCATTGCGGGTTTGCGTGAGGCTATGGCACTTCGCGCAGCCGACTCCGTGGGAATGTCGAAACAGCAACTCGCCGCGGTCTCGGTCGCCGCGTTCCAGCATGGCGAGCACGGCCTCGACGCTGGCTTTCATCGGCTGTTTGGCAAGCGTCTGCGGCGCGATCACGACCAAGTAGTTGCCTTTGCCGCCGGGACGTCCGTCATCGGAGTTGCCTCCCAGTTCGATGTTTCCCGCTGCATACGCCCGCGAGTAAAACGCGAAGCGGGCTCCCTCGTCGATTGTCGCGGTCAGTGGCGCCGGTTCAAAACCGTTTCGTAGCCACTCGGGCGGTTGCGGTTGCCGCCGATCGAGCCCGATCCAAACTCGAATGGGCAGGATCGCGTCGAACGTCAGCCAGGCCGCGCCTTTCGAACCATCGTCCTCGTTCGCTGTTTGGATAAGGTCGGCGCCAGCCAGT
>CAIXSC010000183.1 GCA_903921945.1 uncultured Planctomycetaceae bacterium | reverse complement strand
TGAAATATTGGTGGCTCGTGAGCGATCCGCCCACCACCTCCAGGTTGAAAGCGGGCAAACTGGGCAGCTTGTGCGGCCCGCGTCGCGGCCTAACCGGGTCGCGGGAACACCTTCAGAGTGGCGTACGGACGTTCCGAAGCCCCCGCCGGGTCTTGGCCACGCCCAGCGGAATCGGCAGGGAGCGGCGAGCGGCGCTTCATCGAACGGGACTTGCGACTATAATCCAGCCGTTCGCCGGATATTTTTCACGGCTGCTTCGCCGTTTTTTCGGGAGTTTTCGATGACCATTCGACTCGTGCCGGCCCTCCTTGTGGCCGCCGCCTTGCTCGCTCTTGGCGGTGCCTTCCCACGCCATCCCGCCTCCGCTCAAGCCGCGGACCCGGCGGGCGTCCAAAAGGTGACTTCCATCGAAGGGATCACCGAGTACCGCCTTGCCAACGGCGCCAAGGTGCTGCTGTTTCCCGACCCTTCCAAGCCCACCGTCACCGTCAACATGACCGTGTTCGTCGGTTCGCGGCACGAGGGCTACGGCGAAGCCGGCATGGCGCACCTCCTCGAGCACATGCTCTTCAAGGGCACCCCTTCCAACCCGGAAATCCCCAAGTCGCTCCAGGCCCGCGGCGCGGATTTCAACGGCACCACCTGGCTCGATCGCACCAATTACTACGAAACGCTCCCCGCCGGCGACGAAAACCTTGAATTCGCAATCGCGCTCGAAGCCGATCGGCTCGTCAATAGTTTCATCCGCGGCGAAGATCTCGCGTCGGAAATGACGGTCGTCCGCAACGAGTTCGAACGCGGCGAAAACTCGCCGGAACGCGTGCTGCGGCAGCGGATGATGGCGGCCGCCTACGAATGGCACAACTACGGCCGGTCGACGATCGGCAATCGGGCCGACATCGAACGCGTACCCGTGGACAAGCTGCGGGACTTCTATCGCAAGTACTACCAAACGGACAACATCATGGTGGTGATCGCGGGCAGTTTCGAGCCGGAGACGGCGGTGAAACTGGTCGCCAAGCACTTCGGCGCGGTTCCGGCCCCGAAGCGGACGCTCGACAACACCTACACGGAAGAGCCGGCTCAAGACGGCGAACGGGTCGTCATGCTGCGTCGCGTCGGCCAAGTCGCGCTCGCCGGCTCGCTGTACCACATCCCGCCGGCGGCCCATCCCGACTTCGAACCGCTCGATGTGCTCGACACGATCCTCACCTCCGCGCCGACCGGCCGCCTCTACAAAGCGCTGGTGGAAACCAAGAAGGCGTCGAAGATCTCGGGCGGCGCGTTCGCTCTTCACGATCCGGGCGTGCTCGGTTTCAACGCCGAAGTGGCTGTGGGCCAGGACGCCCAAGCGGTGCTCGACGAACTGAACAAGGTTGTCGAAGCGGTGGGGGCCGAGGGCGTTTCGATCGAGGAGGTCCAGCGCGCGAAAGAAAAGCTGCTCAAGGCCCGCGAACTCTCCGCCACCGAGAGCGACCAGATCGCGATCGAACTGAGCGAGTGGGCGGCGATGGGCGATTGGCGCCTTTATTTCCTCTACCGCGACCGCTTGGAAAAGGTCGCGCCGGCCGACATCCAACGGGTGGCCGCCCAGTATCTCCGGCGACAAAACCGGACCGTCGGATTGTTCTTGCCCACGGAAAAGCCGGAACGCGTGGATATCCCCGTCAAACCCGATTTGGCCAAGCTGATCGGCGATTACAAAGGCCGCGAGGTCGTGGCGACGGGCGAGGCGTTCGACGTCAAGCCCGAAGCGATCGAGGCCCGCACTCAGCGAGTGACGCTCGAAAGCGGTGTCTTGGCCGCGTTCCTGCCGAAGAAGACGCGGGGCGAATCGGTCACGATGCAGTTGACGTTGCGGTACGGAACCGAGCAAAACCTGAAGGGAGCCGCCCTCGCCTGCGACTACCTCCCGCGTCTGCTCGTCCGGGGCACCAAGCAACTGAACCGCCAGCAGTTGCAGGACGAACTGGACAAGTACCGGATCGAACTCTCCGCCGCGGGATCGGCCGGCGAACTGACGCTGGCTATCAAGACGAAGCGGGAAAACCTGCCAGCGGCGATCGAACTGCTGCGGCAAGTGCTTCGGGAACCGACGCTGCCGGAATCCGAATTCGAACTGCTGCGACAGGCTGATCTCGCCCGGTTGGCACAGGCCTCGAACGACCCGCAGTCGCTCGCGGTGCTGGAAGTCAACCGCCGCGTGAACCCGTATCCGCCCGAGGATCCGCGGCATTTCGCGACATTCTCCGAGCAGATCGCGCGCGTGAAAGCGGTCACCGCCTCGGACGTGAAGCGAATCTACGACCTGTTCCTGGGCGGCACGCACGGTGAACTCGCCGTCGTCGGCGACTTCGACGAGAAGGCCATCGAACCGCAATTGGAAGCGCTGTTCAAGGACTGGAAGAATCAAGAATCGTTCGAACGGTTGGTCAAACGGGGCGACTTGCCCTACGAAGCGGGCGAGCAAGTGATCAAGACGCCGGACAAGGCGAACATGATGTACTTCGGCGGACTCGTGTTGCCGCTTCGCGATGACGACGCGGACATGCCCGCGTTGATGATCGGCAACTACATCCTGGGCGGCGGCGGCGGACTCTCGTCGCGGCTTGGCGACCGCGTTCGCCAAAAGGACGGCCTGTCGTACGGCGTCGGCAGCGGCATGCGGGTTTCGTCCGTGGACAAACGCACTTCGTTCTACGTGTTCGCGATCGCCAATCCGGCGAACGTCGAAAAGCTTAAGGCGGCGATCCGCGAGGAAATCGAATTGCTGCTGGCGAAAGGCGTGACCGAGATTGAATTGGAGGCCGCGAAGAAGGGGTACCTGCAGCAAAGCGAAGTCGAACGGGCGAATGACAGCGGCTTGTCGGGCGACCTCGCCAACTCGCTGCTCGCCGGCCGCACGCTCGTCTTCGACGCCAAGCAGGAAGCGGCGATCGCCGCCTTGACGGTTGAACAGGTCAACGCGGCGTTGCGCAAACACCTGAAGCTGGAAAGGCTGTTCGTGGCGCTCGCGGGCGATTTCAAGTAACAGGCGTTTCGAGAAACAGGCGTTTCCAAGTCGCTAGCGAGTCGCTAGCGAGTCGCTAGCGAGTCGCGGGCGAGTCGCATTCGCCCGCGACAACGCTGTTGGCAGGCGCCGCCAACGGACGAATCCGGCGCGGCAGCGACGGGAAGGAACGCAAAACCCGGCGGCTCCGGCTGCCGGGAAACCGAGGCGTCGTCATGCTTGACGGCCCGGGCGGTAGGGCAGCAGGGATCGAGGCGGCGGGAACATCGGCGGGTGAGGCCGCGGCGGGCAGCCGTCGTCGCCGGCTTGCGCGATCGGAGGACAGGATCGGATGAAACGGGTCACAAGTGGCGGTGGTTGGCCGGCGATTCGCTACACCTTCAAGAAGGCCCGCGAGGTTGGCGGCATCTGGAAGATGTGGCGGGCGTTGCGAACGAAAAACGCCTGCAAAACGTGCGCGCTCGGCATGGGCGGCCAAAAGGGCGGACTCGTCAATGAAATCGGCTCGTTCCCTGAAGTCTGCAAGAAATCGCTGCAAGCGATGGCGGCCGACATGCAGGGCGCGATTCGCGAAGACTTCTGGTCGACGTACGCGATCCCGCAGCTCGCCGCGTTCTCGCCACGCGATATGGAAACCTGCGGCCGGCTCGTTCAGCCGGTGTTGTACGAGCAGGGCCAGAACTACTATCGGCCGATTAGCTGGGACGACGCGTTCACGCGGATCGCGAACCGGCTGAAAGCGGCCGCGCCGCGCGAGACGTTTTGGTATTTCAGCGGTCGCAGTTCGACGGAGGCCGGCTTCCTGCTGCAGTTGTTCGCGCGCATGTATGGCACGAACAACGTCAATAACTGCAGCTACTACTGCCACCAAGCCAGCGGCGTCGGCTTGCAAACCTCGATCGGCACGGGGACGGCGACGCTGCGGCTCGAAGACATTGAACACTCGGACATGGTGTTCGTGATTGGCGGGAATCCGGCCAGCAACCACCCGCGTTTGATGACCACCTTGATGCAGGTCCGTCGCCGGGGCGGCGAGGTCATCGTGGTGAATCCGATTCGCGAGACGGGCTTGGTTCAGTTCCGCATTCCGAGCGATTGGCGCAGCCTGCTGTTCGGCACGAAGATCGCCTCGGAGTACATCCAGCCGCACATTGGCGGCGACTTGGCGTTGCTGACCGGGATCGCGAAACATTGCGACGAAATCGGAGCGCGGGCCGACGCGTTCCTGGCCGACCACTGCGACGGCGCCCTGGCTTGGCTCGCCGCGCTGCGAGCGATGCCGTGGGAGGAGATCGAGCGGAAGAGCGGCGTGGCGCGGGCGGAGATTGAACGCATCGCCGCGAAGTACGCCAAGGCGAAGAATGTCGTCTTCAGCTGGACGATGGGAATCACCCATCACGCCCACGGGGTGCAAAACGTCCAGGCGATCGTCAACCTCGCGCTCTTACGCGGCATGGTCGGACGGCCGAACGCCGGGTTGCTGCCGATTCGCGGCCACTCGAATGTGCAGGGAATTGGCAGCGTCGGTGTAACGCCGCAGCTGAAGGACGCGGTCTTCGAGCGGTTGCAGAAGCATTTCGGCGTGCGTCTGCCGACCGAAAAGGGGCTCGATACGCTGGCCTGCATGGAAGAGTCAGCGGCCGGTCGCTTAAAGGTCGGCTTCTGTCTGGGCGGCAATCTGTTCGGTTCCAACCCCGACGCGACATTCGCTGACGAAGCGCTGTCCAAACTCGATATGCTCGTCACGATGAACACGTCGCTCAACACGGGCCATGCCCGGGGACTCGCCAAAGAGACGATCATCTTGCCGGTGCTGGCGCGGGACGAGGAACCGCAAGCGACAACGCAAGAGTCGATGTTCAATTACGTGCGGCTGAGCGACGGCGGGCCGCGGCGCCACGAGGGGCCGAAGAGCGAGGTCGAGGTGATCGCCGAACTGGGCGAAC
>CAIXSC010000182.1 GCA_903921945.1 uncultured Planctomycetaceae bacterium | reverse complement strand
GTCTTGGACGAACGGCACGACGGGCATGGTACGACCGCTCGTCGCTTCCTCTTGGTCTTCGGTGTCGGATTGGTTGCGGGCCCAGAATCCCGATTCGAGATCGAGCTGGAAGCCGGAAGGCTGTTTAAGGCGTTGGTTGGCCCAGCCCTGGTTGATGCGGTAGAGCGTGGTCGCGTCGCCGTAGCTGAGCCGCATGGCGAGAACGCCGTCGACCAGGACCTCGGCGTCTTTGCGGTCCGGCTTCTCGCCGCCGTCGGAGCGGTTGAATTCGTAGGCGGTGATCAGGTCGTAGCCGTAGCGTTGCCGTTCCTCTTCGTCGCAGGTGATCCGTTCGGCGAGCTTCAGGGAGACGTTTTGCAGGTGGACGAGGTTTTTGAGGGCGACGTCACCGTTGAGTGGTTGGCCGCAGTGCTCGCACATTTCGCTCAGGTTGACCTGGCCCCGTTCCAGGTGGGCGTAGCCGCAGTGGGTGCAGCGTTTGAGCGTGCTGGTGGCGAGCTTGTGGGCGCCCTCGATGTCGTCGGTGCCGAAGTCGAGATTCACCTTATGGACCCGGTAGCGGGCGCCTTCGTGGTAGACGAGGGCCCGCGGGCCAAACTCGCTGATCGCCAGGAACCGCGGCCGCGAGACGAATTCGTTCTTGCTCCGTCGTCGCCGGCCCGCGATCACGAACGCGGAGATCGGCAAGCGGGGGAAGTTGTAGCCCGGCAAGAAGCCTTCGGCGGCGAAGTATCGGTACGAGTAGAAGTCGCCTTCGTAGATGCCTTCGGCCTTGGTCAACAATTCGATCTGGGATTCGGCTTGGTAGCGGAGGCGTTCGGATTGCTTGCGTTCGGACTCGGCGCGTTGCTGGTCGCCGATGATCTTGTGGTGCAGTTCCCGTTGCCGCATTGCCGCGCGGAACAGTTCGCGCCACCGATCGCAGGCCCGGTCGAACGATTTTTCCAGTTGGTCGAGGACGCGTTTTGTCCAATCGTCGCTGAACCATGGCGCCGTTCGCAGGTGGTCGCGGATGCTGTCGACCAGTTGGTTGGCTTTCGCGAGCGCTTGGGCGTAATGGGATTTGTCGGCCAGATCTTGGCGGAGCCAGTCTTTGATCGGGAGGTGGATTTTGCCGTCCTCGCGGACGATGTCGAGCACGGCGTTGAGCGTTTTGCCGAGGTCCGGCTTGACGACTTCCATCCAGATGGCGTGGATGTGGGAACGGACGAGATCGCGGTTGCGGAGGTCGATGCGGGGCGGCGCGACGGCGCCGGCGACCATATCGGTGGGCTGTTTGAAATAGTACTGGTCGTGCGGACTGCGGCCCGCGCAGTAGGTGTAGACGAGCGCTGGTTGGCCGCCGCGGCCCGCTCGGCCGCTGCGCTGGGCGTAGTTGGCGGGCGTGGGCGGCACATTGCGCAGGTTGACGACGTTCAGCTGGGCGATGTCGACGCCAAGCTCCATGGTGGGCGAGCAGAACAGCAGCGGAAGTTTGGCGCTGCGGAAATCCTCTTCGCGTTTCTCGCGATCTTCGGAGGCGACTTGGGCGGTGTGCTCGCGGGCTTCGAGCCGACATTTCAGGTCGATGAAGCGGCGGTAGCACTCGACGAAGTAGCGGTTGCTTTCGGGAGGGATTTCGCCCACGTCGAGCAGGCGGGTTTTGTCGAGCGACTGGATGTCGCCGTCGCCAGCGAGCCAGCGGAGGGCGTCGGGGTTGAGCTGATAGCCGGGGTTGGCGCCGCTTTGCACCTGTTCCACGATGCCATAGCGTTTGAGGGCGAGGAACAGAAAGCGAATGGTTTCGTCGACCTGATCGCGGCCGAACTCGAAGCCCGTCGGCAGGTGGTCGACGAGCGAGCGGCGCAGGTAGCGGCCGTAGCTGCCGCGGGCGGAAATGAACAGTCCGTTGGACTCGCCGCGTTGGCTGGCGCGGGGGAATGCGACTTGGGACTTCACCATTTCCCGCGTGTCTTCCAGGAACCAGACGGTGCCTTCGCGCAGTCGCGGATTGGTTTGCTCGATCAGGTCGAGCTGCTTGTGCGGATCGAGGACGTCGACTTTGACGGCGAGCGAGCGGCGGAGGACATCGAGCAGGGTGCGGAGCAGTTCCTCGCGCAGCTTGGGCGGGCAGTGCCGCAGGGCGGGGGGCGTGGGGAGGAACTCGTCGACGTCGCGGGCGTTGCGGATATCGAAGCCGTGTTCCCAGAGCGGTTGTTCGGCGAGCAGGCCGTCGTCGCCGCGTAGGCCGTCGTAGTCGAACGCGAGGAGTCCGCAGTCTTCGAGGTTCGGGGCGGTGACGCGCCAGCC
>CAIXSC010000181.1 GCA_903921945.1 uncultured Planctomycetaceae bacterium | reverse complement strand
TGTTCGATATTGTTTGCTAGCAGCGGTAATGGCTCGGTAGCGACGCAAACGAGCGGCAACATCTCGTTGACCACCTCTGGCAGCATCACGTCGGCCTCGTCCGCCACCACGGACATTTCAGTGGCATCCGGCGGCACGCTCACCCTCTCCGCGGCCTCGATCGGCTCCTCCTCCAACCAGATCATCCTAGCAACTCCGAGTTTGAGTTCCACGTCGACTGGCGACCAGTATCTTTCGGCCAGTGGAACAGTGTCGCTGACAACACTAAATGCGGGCACGAACACGGCACACCTATCCGGAGCAAAGTTCTCGCTTGGCCATGCGACGGATACGATCACCAACACTACCAAGGTGAATGTGGCTGGAGCTGAGCTCGCAATCGACAACAACAGCGACACGGCGGCGGCGGTGACGCTGACGTCGGGCAGCATCACGGGCACCGGCGGCACGCTGACGAGCACGGCGGCGTTCGATTTGCAATCCGGTTCCGTGAGCGCGATACTCGGTGGCTCCAGCGGAGTCTCGAAATCGACGAGCGGCACCGTGACACTGACCGGAGTGAACACCTATTCCGGATCCACGACGATTGCTGCGGGCGTTTTAGGGGCGAACTCGACTTCCGCGCTGGGCGACGGAACTTCCGGCAACGCGTTGGTCTTCACGGGCGGCACATTGCGGGCGGATGGAACCATCACGTCGCCAGCGGATCGTCCGGTGACGCTGACTTCGACGGCGATCATCGACACCAACAACCAATCGATGTCGGTGGCGGGCGTCGCCTCCGGCAGTGGGGGCATGTCGAAGACCAACGGCGGCACGCTGACGTTGTCAGGCGTGAACACGTACACGGGCGGGACGACGATCAATGGCGGTGTGCTGAGCGTCAGTTCGGACGGGAATTTGGGCGCGGTGCCGGGAAGCGCGGCGACGAACATCACCCTGGGCGGCGGAACGCTGGAGGCGACGGCTCCGTTCACACTGTCGGCCAACCGGTCGATCAGCTTGGCTACCGGGGGAGGCACGCTGCAATCGGCGGACTCGGGCGAGACGCTGACGGTGGGCGGCACCGTGAACGGCGCGGCGGCGTTGACGCTGGGCGGAGCGGGCGCGTTGACGTTCGCCAACTTGATTGGCGCCACGACGCGTCCCACGAGCGTGACACAAGCGGTGGGCTCGGGCCTGGTGACTTTCCAGGACAACCTGAGCGTTGATTCGGGCGGCGCGACGTTCAACGAGAACGTGACGCTGGACGGCATGACGCTGGCGTCGAATGGCGCGTTGGTATTCGGCACCGCCAGTTCGGACACGTTGACGGTCAGCGGCGCGGCGGTCGCGATCAACACCACGAACGCGAACGCGACGCTGAACGCGGCCACCTCGGCAAGCCAGCCGTTAACACTGACCCTCGGTTCGGGCACGCTGGCCACGGGTGGCGCCGTGACCATGGGTGCCAATGCGCTCTCGATCACCGCGGCGGACCTATCGATCGGGGCAAACGTCAGCGGCTCGTCCACATTGTCGCTGATTCCAAGCTCCATCACGTCCACCATCGGACTTGGGAACACAGCGACTGGAACGTTTAATCTGGACGGGAACGAAGTCGGGCGGCTCGTTAACGGCTTCAGTAGTATCACGATTGGCCGGACGTCGGACGGCACTGGCGCGGTGGATATCAAAGCGACCACTTTCAACGATCCACTGACGATTGTTGGTGGCGCTATTACTGTGAATGGCTTGAGTAATAGTGGCAATAGTGTTGCGCTCACTGCAAGAGGCGCCGAGATAACCGACGGTGGTGGTCCCGTGATTGACATCACTGCAAGTGAGCTGACGCTGACAGCCGCTGGCGGGATCGGACGAACTGATTCGCTTGAAACGGCCGTTTCCACGCTGCAATTCGCAAATACGACGGGCGGCGATGTGCGGCTCCAGAATCAAGGTGCGTTGAATATCGCTGCATCGACTGGCGCTGCTGGTGCGTCCATCACGGCGGCTAGTCCAATTACCTTTACAGGGAATGTCAGCACTGTTAACTCATCCACCTACACGTCCTCAGACAATGGTGGCCTAGACACCGACAACATTACTGTCAATTCTGGAGTCACCGTCGAAGTTACGGGTAACTCGCAGAAACTGACCCTAAGTGCAGGCGATCGAATCAAGGTCCAAAACAATGCCATCGTCAGATCCACGGGAGCCGCGGGCGATGTCACTTTGGAATCCGGAGTGGGCACCACCGACGGCGCGATGACGCTCGACGGAACAGTCCAGGCAGCGGGCCAACTGACCTTGGATTTGAGGAATCAAGGCGGCGCTACCCAAGCCGCGTCCGGCTCGTTGCTTGCCAGCCAATTGCTGCTCCTGAGCGGAGGCGTTTCGGGGTCGTTTTCCTTAAATACCAGCACTAACAATGACGTCGATACGCTGGCCGCCGCCACGAACGGCGCCATCTTCTATCGCGACGGCGACGACTTGGCCATTGGCAGTGTCGGCATCACGCCGGCGACAG
Source organism: uncultured Planctomycetaceae bacterium (assembly GCA_903921945.1). Taxonomy (GTDB): domain Bacteria; phylum Planctomycetota; class Planctomycetia; order Pirellulales; family Pirellulaceae; genus CAIXSC01. The sequence continues at coordinate 2,743 of CAIXSC010000181.1, read as the reverse complement.
TGGGCATAACGACGCAAGGCGATAATGTCACCTTGCAAGCGACGGCCGTCTCGTTAGCGCAAAACATCAGCACGATCGGCGGTTCCGCGGCGACCGCCGGCTTCGTGTCGATCACCGGCCCAATACAGATCGCCAACAGCACGGTGACGATCAATACAAACGCCACGACGACCGATGGAACGGTGACACTCACTGGCGCAGTCAACTCGGACACTTCCGGCGGCCGCAACCTGGTGGTCGACGCGGGCGGCGGAAACGTGCAATTCACGTCGACCATCGGCACAACCCGAGCCCTGGCGGACCTCGATGTCACTGGCGGGACGATCCGCCTCGGCGGCGACGTCACCGTGGACGCGGCCACGGTCACGGGAACGGTGACATTGACAGGCGCTGTGCAGTTGGATGCCAACGTGGCGATTGATACGGACGGGGCCTCGTTCGACAACAGTGTGTCGATTTCCGGGGCTGTGAATTCGGATTCGGCGTCCACCCTGCGATCGTTGTCGTTGACGGCGGGTGGCGGCGACATCGCGTTCGCCAGCACGGTGGGTAGCACAGCGGAATTGACGACGATTACCGTGACCAGCGCGAAGGATGTCACGTTCAGCTCAACGATCGACACGACCGGGGCCGTAACGCAAACGGCGGGTACAGGCACGACGATCTTGAACGGTACGAAATCAGGCGGGAACATCGGCGCCGGCTTGTCGATCACGACGAACGCGATCGCCTTGAGCACCAGCCCGGTTGTCGCATCCGGAGATGTAAGCCTCAACGCCCAAAACGCGGTCAATATCAACAGCGGTTCCGGGTTGAATGCGGGATCGGGCACCATCGCCATTTCGGCGAACCAGGATGGCACAGGCACGGACGTGTTCAACCAGGCGAATGGCACGACGGTGGTGACATCGTATACCAGTGGATCCGCGATTCAGATTTCCGTGGGCGGCTCAGGGCCGGCGGCCATCGCCGACCTGCAAACGGGCTCCGGCGGCGCGGTAACGATTACCGCCGGAGGGGCCATTACCGTTAACAATGCCGCGAGCACGAACATCACGGCGAGTTCCGCATCGTTAACGGCTGGCGGGGCGATCGGTTCGTCAAGTGCCGCCGTTGGGTTGGTGTCCGGTGTTTCGCTGTCGACGAATTCAAGCTCCGCGAACGGCGACCAATTCCTGACCACGCCCGGAAGCGTGACCTTGGTCTCGGCGAATGCCGGGACGGGCACAGTGCGGGTCGATTCCGGGACCTTCAATTCGAACGCCAACGCGATCAACGACAACTCGAAGTTGAATGTCAACGGGGCGACGTTCGCGATCGGGGGCAATAGCGACACGGCGGCGGCCGTGACGCTGACGTCGGGCAACATCACGGGCACCGGCGGCACGCTGACGAGCACCGCGGCGTTCGATTTGCGAGCCGGCACGGCAACCGCGATCCTCGGCGGTACGAGCGGCGCGACGAAATCGACGGCCGGCACGGTGACGCTCAGCGGAACCAACACTTTCACGGGCGCCGTGGCAGTCAGTGCTGGACAACTCGCCTTGTCCGGCGGCGCGGCACTCGTGGATAGCGTGGCGGTGTCACTCGCAAACGTATCCAGTGCGTCGTTATTGTTGAACGCGAGCGAAACGATTGGATCGCTAGCGGGCGGTGGCGCTTCGGGGGGCAATATCGCGATTGGCTCGTTTGTGTTCACAACGGGCGGCAACAATACAAGCACGGCGTTCGCAGGCTCGATTAGCGGCACTGGCAGCCTCACCAAGACGGGCAGCGGGACGATGACGCTTTCCGGGTCGAGTAGCTACTCGGGCGGCACAACGGTCAATGGCGGCGTGTTGAGTATCAGCGCGGACGGCAATCTAGGTGCCGTTCCCGGCAGCGCGGCGACGAACATCACGCTCGGCGGCGGCACGCTCGAGTCCACCGCCGCCTTCACCTTGTCGGCCAATCGTTTGATCAGCTTGGCGACAGGAGGTGGAACGCTTCAGTCGCGGGACGCTAGCGAGACGCTGACCGTCGGCGGCACGGTGAATGGCGCCCATGCGCTGACGCTCGCGGGCAATGGCGCGTTGACGTTTACAGGAACGATCGGCGCCACCACCGCTCCGACCAGTTTGACGCAGGCCGCCAGTTCCGGTCTGACGACATTGCAGGAAAACGTCACCGTGGGATCAGGCGGCGCGGCGTTCAACGAGAATGTGACGCTCGATGGCCTTACCTTTACTTCCGGCGCGGCTTTCAGCACATTGGCAGGCAAGACGCTGACGATTTCCGGCGGGGCCACCAGCATCACCACGGCGACCGCGAATGCCAATGTTTCCATCGCCAGTTCGACGGCGATCTCGAATGTCGCACTGAACATTGCTAGCGGGAACGGAACGATCGGACTCGGCGCCATTCAAGGCGGCACTGTGGGAGGAGCCTCGGACCTCACCTTGACCTCGAACGGCGCGGTGACTGTCAATGGCTCCGTCGGTACGAACATGCGAAACGTGGAAATCGCGAACTCGGGCGGCACGAACTTCAAGTCCAGCGTGGCGGCGTCGGATGTCAAGATCACCAACACCACCGGCGCGGTAACCTTTGAGGGAACGGCGACCCTGACCAGTTTGACAACCGCGAACCCTGGCTACAGCGTGGCCTTCCAAGGCACGACCAGCGTTACGAGCGACACGAACTTCCTGAACACCGGAACGGTCAACCTTGGTAATGACACTTTGGATACCCTGACCTTCGCCGG
>CAIXSC010000180.1 GCA_903921945.1 uncultured Planctomycetaceae bacterium | reverse complement strand
TTCGCTGAGCTGCGAGCCGCATCGCGGGAGTCTCGACAAAGCGGCCTTGTGGGCGCGCGATCTGCCGGGATCATCCGCCTTCCTGCCACGTTATTCGCTATTCGGGCCGTTGCATTACGAACGCGACTACGCGTATCCGCTCATCGTTTGGCTGCATGGACCGCGGGATAACGAACACCAGTTGCGGCGGGTCATGCCGCATATCAGCCTCCGGAATTACGCGGCCATCGGACCTCGAGCCACGGAAGCCCATGTCGATGGCGTGCCCGGTTTTCACTGGGGACTGTCGGGGGAGTCGTTGGCGGTCGCGGAGCGGTCGGTGATCGAATGCCTGGAAGTGGCGAAGCAGCGGTTTCACGTCGAGCCGCGTCGGGTGATTCTGGCCGGGTTCGAGTGCGGGGCGTCCGCCGCGTACTACATCGGTCTGCGGAATCCCGAGCTGTTCGCGGGCATCGCGGCCTTCAACGGCCCTTTTCCGCATGGGCAACCGGTGCTAGCGGACCTGCCGCGAGCCCGCCGCATTCCGCTCTTCCTGGCTCATGGACGCGACTCTGACCAGTACCCGATCTCGCGACTTTGTGATGACTTGCGGCTCTTCCACGCGGCCGGCCTGTCGGCGAATGTCCGCCAGTATCCGTGCGGCGACGAGCTGACCACGAAGATGCTGGAAGATCTGGATGCGTGGATCATGGAACTGGTCACCGGACAGGCAGCGGCGGCGGCCGAGTTGTTGGCGGCCGAAGACCGCAATTGACGGATGGCCGCTTCCACGAATCAACTTGCCCAAGCGAGGGGCCACATCTATCATTGCGATTACGTAGCATCGAGTTGCGTCGAGCTACGCGGTTCGATTGTTCGTATCGTTCGGCATCTCGCCGGGAGTCGTTAGGCTCGAACAGCGAGTGGTTGGCGATGCGCTGCCTGCCCGATCTCCGGAGTTCGCCGTGTCCGCCCCCACGTTCAATCCGTACAGCGAGTGGCTCGGGTTGGACCCGGCGCTGGTTCGTCCCAATCACTTCCAATTGCTTGGGCTCGATCCTTCCGAACGCGATCCGCTTACCATTTTCGCGTCGGCCGATCGGTCCCAGTCGCGGGTTCGCGGTTTCCGGCCGGGCCCTCACGCCGCGATCTGGGCCCGCGTGCTGGATGAAATCGAAACCGCGAAGGCCTGTCTGAGCGATCCGGTGAAACGGACCGCTTACGAGGAAGAATGCCGCCGCGACTCGCTGCAACAAAATTCTACTTCCACGACGCCGGCTGCGGCTTCGAACTCACTGCCGGCTAACTCACTGCCGGCTAACTCACTGCCGGCTAACTCAGTGCCGGCGAACTCAAGACCGGCGAACTCCGACCCCAACAGTTGGCCGACAAGTCCGATGAGTGGCCCGTCGATGAGTGGCCCGTCGATGAGCGGCCATTCGGGCAACTCCGCACCTAACTCGTCGAGCAGCGGTTCCGTGATGGGAGACCGGGGCGATACGATGATGCCTCCGCGGGCCGCTCCATTGCCTGCGCCGATGGGGCCTACCAACGGATCTGCCACGGCGAGTTCGTCTGCATTCTCACCGCCGTCATCATCGGCACCATTACCGCCTTTTAATCCGATGGCGCCGTTTGGAGGTCCAAGCGGTTCGGTTTCCGGGTCTGCTCCTGCGAACCCCGCTTGGCCCTCTCCCATGAACGCTTCTTCGGGGAGCTTTGGCCAGCCAGGCCACATAGGCCAGCCAAGCCACATAGGCCAGCCAGGCCATGTAGGCCAGCCAAGCCAAATAGGCCAGGCCAATCAGCAAGCCCCTTGGGCCAATCCGTCGAGTGCGGGTGGAACGCACTCGATGGCCCAAAACCCGGGGCCGACCCCGATGAACGCGGGATACCC
>CAIXSC010000179.1 GCA_903921945.1 uncultured Planctomycetaceae bacterium | reverse complement strand
GAACCGATGGCAAAAGCGACTGGCTCGATGGACGTTGTGCGTGTCCCGGGTGTCGATCCAGATCTGCACACCGTCGCTGTCTTCAATGCGACTGGAGCGGCACCAGAGCGGCTGTTGCTTGCCAGTGACCGTGACCCGCATAAGCAGACCCGATTCATGCCAACCGACACGGACTTCGGCGAAAGATTTCCGTCCCTCCAGTTCCGAAAAACATGGCAAGCGATACGATTCGTCCAGTTCGTCCGCTGCGGCGATGGTCGCGTTGGCGACTCGATGGCAGGGCACGGAAAAGCGGAAAAGAAAGTTCGGCGCGATCAACAAAAGGAAAACTCCCGAAATGGCCCGAAGTCGTCGTGTTCGGACCGATCGAGGACCCGAAGACGACCGCGCGTAGCGACCAGCCTGGATTCTAGCCGGATCGCGCGATGTTTCACATCGGCGGCAATCCATCGCGATGGCGATAGCCGCCCGCACCCAGGTAGGTTAATTGCAGCAAAACCCGCAAAACGTTCCTGTATTGACGATGCGATATTCGCATCGAGCTTTGGCTTGCTCGGCTTAGGCAGATCGGCAGAGACGGATAGGCTTAGGTGGATCGGCCTCTGTCGCGACCTAGACGCGACTTGGCAGGACGCTTTCGCACTTGGGGGGAGCAAGCGGTAGGATGCCATCAAGCCGTCCCCGAACGGTGAACTTGGCCGCTGCGGCTACGGCCGCCGTTTTGGGTTCAAAGGCGAACGACGCGTCAGCCGCCGCCAGCATGCACATGTCTGGGACGCCATCGCCTACGGCCAGGATTTGTTCGACCGGAAGCTCGAATTGGTCAGCCAAATGAAGGAGCGTGTTGAGCTTGCAAAGGGGATGGTGGGGACAGCCGTTCGGGTGCCTTAGGGCGGGTGAAATCGAAACCTGTCCGGTCGCCAGGCCGCCGCGGAAGCCCAGGCGATGCGCGATACTGAAATCGGCGAAGACGCGACGCCGGATGATTTCCGTCGCGGACAGAAAGCTATCGCTCACGATCCCGACGCAGTAGCCACGCCGGCGCAATTCCAGGACGGTCTCGACAGCGCCTGGGGTGAGTGGCATTTGCCGAGCGACTTCCTCGATCTTGGATTTGGGGATATTCGTGAACAACGCCGCGATCGCCCGGGTGCGTTCCTCCGCGGAGATGGAGGGGTTGTCAAGCAAGGGTTCAAGCGACGACATCTGATTGGTTCGCTGCGCCAGTCTGACGGCGAAGCGGCCCCGGAGCAGCGTGCCATCCATGTCGAAAACGGCGAGCTGGCGCGGGCGTCCGAGCCGCCGCGCGGCGATATCCAGCGTCGTCCGCCGGCTCCCCTCGACCTCTTCTGCTTCGCTCAACTGTTCGAGCCGCAGTCGTCCAGATCGGGCGGCCCGATCCAGGATGGCTCTCGCGACCTGCGTGGCCATGTCACTCAACGATTCGAGAGATTGGCTCTCATGTTCGAGATGGCCAATGTCGACCTGCTGGATCGAGGCGCCTGACAAAACGGCATCGAGCAAGAGGCCGATATCGACACCGTAGTCGCTTTCGAACCGGAGGTTTCGCAGCAGACTGCGTCGAGCGGCGATTTGCCCGCAAAGCGGCTGTTCGATCCAATGGAGTTCGGGAAAAAACATGTTCAGCAAGGGCTTTGCGGTGAGCATGGTGACGCGTCCCGCAGCCCTGGAAAAACGGGCTTTCACAAAATCGGCTTGTCCCGCCTGAAGCGGGCCGGCAAGCCGCTCGATAAGGTCGTCGCGCAGGCCCCGGAGATCGCCATCCAGGAAGACCAGCAATTCGTTTTGCGCGGTCCAAACCCCGT
>CAIXSC010000178.1 GCA_903921945.1 uncultured Planctomycetaceae bacterium | reverse complement strand
CCGCTCGGGCAACCGTCGCTTCGAACGGATACAAATTGACAACCACGATCTCGAAGGGACGGATGCCGTGCGCGGCGATACCCTCCATGTCGTCCGGTCGATCGTGGCGGCACAGAATACCGCCAAAGACTTTGGGATGGAGCGTTTTGAGACGTCCATCCATCATCTCCGGGAAGCCGGTGTACGACGCGATATCGGTCACGGGCAAGCCGGCCGACTCCAGATGTTTCCGAGTCCCGCCCGTGCTGACGATTTCCACACCGAGGGAATGCAGTTCCCGCGCGAATTCCACAAGGCCCGATTTGTCACTGACGCTGATCAGGGCCCGGCGAAGGGGAGGACTATCCATGGTGGTTCAGGCGGCTCGACGTTACAGATCCGAAACGAAACGCGGTTCACACGAACCGCGTTAGTCCCTAATCGTAGACGTCCAAGCCGCCAGGGCAAGAAGGCTTGACGGCGGACGATGCGGCAGGTTTTCCGCCTTAATCCCACCACCACGAATCGCTGGCCAGATTCTTGGGCTTCGAACCGGTCAGATTGGCCTTCAGTTTGCCATAGGTGTCGACGACCATCCGATCTTTCGCCGCCAAAGACCGCACCGAGCACGACACGCCGCCGCTGACACCCGCCACAACCTGGGTGCGGTTGATCACGCGATGATTGACCACCGATTCAACCTCGCGGGGAGCCGTGCCAAGCTCCACCGGGCACTGGGCCGTGTCGCCAAAATGGGTCATGTGCCAGCCGGCTTGGGAAGGCAGGTCTTGCGACTGGATGATCGACGCGACCAGCGCCAGGTCGAAGATGTTCCGCAGTTCGGCGTACACCGGATACTTCGCGGCCAAGGCCGGGAAGTGCTTCGTGAAACTCTCCGTGAACTGCCGATTGAGCGCGTCCGCCTTGCCGGTGTGAACGCGTTGGCCGCGTTCGGTGAGCAGTTCGTTTTCGCTGAGCACCTTCACGCCCTGGCCGCGGATCTCGAAGGCATCATGGCCCTCGGTGGTCTGCACAGCCTCGTAGTTCACCGCGAACCACCAACGGAGCACGTTCATCGGCACCGCTTCGCCATTGGCGGCGGGAATCGCATCCAGGTAGCTCACCACGCCCGGCACGCCCTCTTCGAGCCCCATGCCGACGAGCTTCATCCGATAATCCGCTTCGACCATGATCCGAGCCGCACGTGTCCGCGGATCGAGCCCGAAAACCACGATGTCCTGCTTGCCCACCGTGTCGCGGAGCTGCCCCAGCCACGCATCGCGTTGGCCCGGTTTCAGCGGCCGCTTGGTCGATTCGTCGAGGAACGCCTTGGTTCGCGCGAGGTTCTCTTCGCGCGGATTGATCGAACAGCCGATCACGTCCTTGTTGCTGCTCTCCGCATTGCGAAGCAATACGATCAGGTCGTCAAGCTGGAGCACGGGACGGCCCTTGTCGATGCTGACCATCCGGCCTTCCGCATCGCGTGCCCAATCACCCGCCGGTCCAGCCAGCACAATGTCGCCCGTTTCCGGATAGAGCAGCACGTATTGCACGCGTTGCAAGCCCGCCAGCGACCGCATCGCTTCGTCCGGTCCTTGGCCCAACAGGCGCCGCAGTTGCACTTCGCGTTCGAGCCGATTGAGCGAAACCTTCCTCATTCCCGACGAACGACGCACGTCGGTGTTGCCATTCGAGGACAGGGCGCTCGAGCGGATCTCGGTAAGGGTCCCGGCGTTGGCTCGGGCCATCCCCTTCAGCAACACGCCGTTCGCATCCACAAACACGCCGTTGCGGAACTCCTCGACGGTTCCAACACCGCCGTCATCCGTCCAGCCCGGCGTTGGTTTCCCCGTGGAGTTTTGAATGAGCGTGATCAGCGAATCGAAGTCGGCCATCGCGGCGCCACCCGCCGCAACCGGCGGTGGCCCGAAGAACGACTGGCCACCGGCGAAGCCGCTGTTGCCGAAACCGCCCGGCATGAAGCCCGTGCGGATCTGGTCATTGCCGATGCCGCGGAAGTTGTTCGCGAATCCGCCCAACGCTCCGGCCCGAAGCTGAGCCGCAGCCATGGCGCCGAGCGCCGCATCTTGCTGGGCGGCTCCGAGATTCTGAGCCAAAACGCGGGCCGGTCCGAATTCGCCGGCCGCGATGTGCGCCGCGATTCGCTTCTCGACGTCGCCACCGGCGGCAGGTTTGCCAGCCGCGGCGGCATTCACACCAGCCGGGGCGCCAGCGGGCGCTGGTGAATTGGGGGCTTGAGATTGTCCGTGGGCGGCGCCGGCGGTGACAGCCAGCGCGGCGATGGCGACGGCGGCCGACGTCCGGGCAAGGCCGAGGCCTCGCGTCCAGACGCGTTTCCAACTCCCAAGGAATCGGATGGACATGCGGAAAACTCCGTTGTAGCGCTAATTACGGCGAGCGATCGCGAATGAATCGCGTGTCAGGATGCTTAATTTCGACGTCCCGGTCAAGAAAATTCCCGCGATCTGCGGGGGATTCTCGCGTAGGCACGGGGCGCACCTGACAACTATACTCGATACTTCGCAGGCCGCCAGAAATCGCCCGTTTTCGCGGGAAATCAGGGAGGATAATCGTTATGACCGGCAGTTCGCGGTCGGCCGGCCCCGCCGTGACGGGCTCCGCCTGCCCGATTCACCGCCGGACCGTCCGATTCGGTCGTTGGACACCCGATAACCCCTATCGCTTATCAGTCCGGTGTTTCGCCGCGACGTGGCTCGCCGCCGCCGCCCTGATCACGGCCGTGGGGCCTGCCGTGGGCGAACCTCCGGGCCCCGTTCCAACACCTAGCGTGCCCTCCGCCACCGGCACTCCCAAGGCAAGCGCCCCGTCGCCAGCCGGGCCCCATGGATCGCCAGCGGTCGTGCCGCCAACTCGAACGAAGGAAGACGGGGCGGTCCGAGTTCTCACGCCAGCGCAGAAAAGCCGCATGGTCAGTGACTTTCGGTCGCGCGGGCCTGAACAGCGACAGGCGTTAGCGAAGGAAATGGCGGGAATCCGCGACTTGGAACTGACGCGGCTCTTGGCTCAAACCGGACTTCGGGATCGATCGCCGCAGGTCTTGGAGGCTGTTCAATCCGCCTTGATGGCGTCGCGTGGCGATCCACCCCATGATTCGCTGGTCATCGAATTGTGGCGAACGGAAATGCGGACGGTGAAACGTCCCGCGGGCGACTATCTCGGCCGGCTGGCGACAGCGGTCGGGAACCGACGGACTATCGCCGCGTGGGAGGAACTGGCCCGAGCGGCATTGGAAGGCGAGACGACACGACGCGGCGAATGCCTGGATGCGTTGTTGGCGGCGTTTGACCGGATCGGAGTTGAACGGGACTCTGCTGCCCTAACCGCGATGGAGCAATGGGTTTCTTCGCCATGGTTTGATCAGTCGCAGGGAATTCGCCGCAGCCTCGTTGAGGTTGCGATTCGCTTTGATGATCCGCGTGCGGTGAGCCTTTTGGTCGCGTGTTTACAACGCACGGACGGCGAAATGCGGTTCGCGGTGGCGGAAAGGCTGTCGGAACTGACCGGTCAGAAATTCGGTTCCGATCCCGTCGCCTGGCGCGGCTGGTTGCGCGAACGGAATGCCAAGCGTGTGGATGGACTGGCCGTGCCTGCGGCGGTACCCTCGGCGTTACCTGCGGCGGGTAACGAGGCGGGGCGCGCCGCGACCGCGCGGGAACTCGCAGGCGCGCCGCTGTACTATTACGACCTGCCGGTCCGCGCCGAGCGTGTTGTGTTTGTGCTCGACGTCTCCAAGAGCATGGGGCTGGGGGGAACGACGAGCCGGTTGGCGGCGGCTCAGCGGGAACTCGTGCGGACGATCGGGGCGCTCGCGGACGGCACGCTCTTCAATGTCGTCGTCTTCCACGACAGCGTTTCGCCTTGGCAAGAGCGGCTGTATCCAGCGACGGCGGCGACGCGGGCGCATGCCACCGCGTTTGTGCGTGGCCAGCGGCCGCAAGGCAAGACGGCCACCTACGACGCGCTCGACGCGGCGATTCGGATGTCGCCAACGCCCGAGGCGATCTACGTGTTGTCCGACGGCATCCCCAGCGCGGGTGAAATCGTGGCGCCGGATCGGGTCTTGGAAGCGGTCCGGCGGAACAACCAGCGGCTTCGGGTTGCGATCCATGCCCTGGGAACCCTCGCCGGTCCACGCGACACGGGCCTCGCGGATTTCCTCGAACGGCTCGCCGCGCAAAACTACGGGCAATTCCGCCGGCTGGAATGAGCGAGATCCAGCAACGTGGGCTTCGGCGGTAAACGACGGAATTGGGATCGATCGTTTGCCGCTAAGCCGAAGGCGCTGGCCGGGCCGCAAAGCGAGATCGGCTCCAGCGCGGCTGATCGG
>CAIXSC010000177.1 GCA_903921945.1 uncultured Planctomycetaceae bacterium | reverse complement strand
CTCGAAGCGGCGGGCCAATTCCGCCGCGACGGCAGGGGCCAGGGCAGATACCATGGGGGGAAGTGGCTCAATGGCAGGCACGCTCGCACGTGCGACTGTCGGGGCGCCTCCCTGATCAGCGATGGTCTCAACGGTCTGGCTGTCCGTCCTCTGGCTAACCGCCTGGTTGCCGCTCTGGTTATCCGTCTCCTTGCCGCCGGTCTGGCTGCCAGCCACGCTGGCGGCCTCGCTGACGGTCCGACTATCGGCTTGGCTGACGGTCTCGTTGGCCATCGGATTGGCGGCGGCGTCGCCGGCAAGCTCGCGGGCTGCGGTTTCCAGGTCTCGAAAGAGCGGCACCAGTTCGGCCGCCTCCTCGAACTGGGGCATGTCCAAGTCGAGCGACACGCGTACGTTCTGCAATTGTCGCAGCGTGCTGTTGAGATCGATCTGGCGAATCAAGGCCAGCGACTGCGAAGCGGCGGCGGAAATGATCCAACCCGCGGGTAGGAACACGCACACAAGCACGGCGCCGGTCGCCAACGTGGCGGCAAGTAGTGGTCGGCGGGCGCCGCACCAGCCGAGTATTCGGCGATGGATGGGCTGGAAAATGACCACCAGCAGCGTCGCCAGGAATAGCGGCAACAGGAAGCCGGCCATGACTTGGTAAAACACGACCGCCACGGCGACGATGATCGCCACCAGCAGCCAGAACGATACGATTCGCGTCATGGCGGAATCCTCTGCTACGGCTTGTTCCCGACCGCGCCTGCCAGCAGAATACCCGATCCGCGAGTTTTGGAGTGCCGCCCGTGAACGATCGTCCCATGTCCCCGCCCCGCCCCGCCGCCGGCGCATGGACGTGGACGCGCTGTGCGAAGCTCGCCTTTCGCGTCGCCATCATGGGCGTCGTGACGTTTTTCATTTACCGAGCCGTGGCCAGTTCGCTGCGCCAGTTCGAGGAGCAGCGTTTCGACTGGAAGGCGGTGCGACCTGGCTGGCTCGTCGTATCCGGGCTGATTTACTTGGTCGGTTCAGTGCCCGGTTGGTGGTTCTGGCATCGGGTCATGGAAGCCATGGGGCAGCAGCCTTGTTGGCGGAAGAGCTTGCGGGCGTTCTACATCGGCCACTTGGGAAAATATGTCCCGGGCAAGGCGATGGTGGTTGTGTTGCGAGCTGGCATGGTGCGCGACGCGTTGGTTGACGGGGGAGTGGCGGCCGCCGCCGTGTTTGTGGAAACCCTCACCACGATCGCGGTCGGCGCCGTGCTCGCGTCGGTGTTGATCGCTTGGCGGTTCCACCACGATATGCGGCTCCTGGGACTCGCCCTGCTCTTGACTTTCGCCGCCGGCGTCCCGGCGTGGCCGAGCGTTTTCCGGCGGGTGGTGCTGTTCTTGAAAGTCCATCGCGCCAGCCCGAAGATTGAACCAGCGCTTCAGGCGCTCGATCTGCGACTGATGGGCACCGGCTGGCTAATGCTGATACCGAGCTGGCTGATCATGGGGACCAGTCTATGGGCGGCGCTCGCCGCGCTGCCGAACCCACCGGCCTCGCTCAGCGATCCGCTCGTCAGCCTTCCGCTGTGTACCGCGTGCGTCGCCTTGGCTCTGGTCGCCGGATTTGTCTCGATGATTCCCGGCGGCGTCGGCGTTCGTGAATTCGTCGTGATCACCCTGTTGGCTCCGACAGTGGGCGAGCCAACGGCGGTGATCTCGGCGGTGCTGTTGCGTTTGGTTTGGCTGATTGCCGAGTTGGTCGTCTCAGCCGCATTGTATTGGCAACCCCGATCCGCCGCCGACCGCGAGGCTCCGACGCGATGATTTCCTTGGTGATTCCGGTTTACAACGAGCGGGAGAGCTTGGCGAAACTGCACGCGGAGCTGTCCGAGGTCGCGTCGTCCGAGCGGTTGGAAGTCGAATTCATCTTTGTCGACGATGGTTCCACCGACGGATCGTGGGAAGCGATTCGCGAATTGGCGAACGTCGATGGACGCGTCGGCGGGGTGCGTTTCCGCCGCAATTTCGGCAAAGCGGCCGCCTTGCGGGCCGGCTTCGACGCGGCTCGCGGCTCGTTCGTCGCGACGCTCGACGCCGACCTCCAGGACGATCCCCGGGAGCTGCCGCGATTCCGCGCCGCCATCGATGCGGGCGCGGACTTGGTCAGCGGTTGGAAGCAGGTGCGCCACGATCCGATCGACAAAGTCTTGCCTTCGAGGATCTTCAATTGGCTGGTCAGCCGCCTATCCGGAGTGTGGCTGCACGATCACAACTGCGGTTACAAAATGTATCGCCGGGAAGTGCTGGAAGACTTGCCGCTCTATGGCGAAATGCACCGCTTCATCCCGGTGCTCGCGGCCGCCCGCGGCTGGCGGGTCGACGAGCTGACCGTGCATCATCGCCGCCGTGAATTCGGCCGCTCGAAGTACGGCTTTTCGCGGAACATCAAGGGCTTCCTAGACCTTGGAACCGCATTGTTTCTCACTCGCTACGGCGACCGGCCGCAGCACTTTCTTGGTGGCATGGCGTTGGCGAGCGTGTCGTTTGGACTGGCGATGTTCGCGGTCGCGCAACTGTTCATGATCGCCCGCGTTATCCTACCGTGGCTGGGCTCCGCGTTCGGTTCGTGGATTCCCGGCGCGTGGTTCGGGACCCAGTGGATCGCCGTCGGCGTTGTCCTGTGGGCGTTGGGGTTGGTCGCCGAACTGGCCGTAGCCAACTCGACACGCGTCAACAGCCGTCCGGCCGCCGCATCCGGGCGGTCCCGCATTCGCGAACAGATCGCGGTACGCAGCCCGTCCGCTGACGGCGCCACGGCTGTTCTTCCTTCCTCCGGAAACGCGTCATGAACCGCGACCGACGCTCGCTTCCTGCCTCGTACCGATCGGCGGCGGCGTGGATCATCGTCGTGGCGATCGCCATGTTGGCCGGGCATTTGTTCCGAGTTCAATCGCCGCAGGGCCGCACGCCGTTTTTGAGCGCGAACGATCGCAGCCGTTGGGCAACCGTGCGGGCGTTGCTCGAACACGGCACCTTCGCGTTGGACGACGTTTCGTTTACCACCCGTCTGCCGGAAGACGATGGCGGCAAGCAACCTCCGCGGGCCAAACGAGATGCCGAATGGCACAGCATCGACATGGTGCGCCACCGGGGCGCTGACGGGCGCGAGCACTACTACTCCAGCAAACCGCCGTTGCTCGCCACCATGGTTGCCGGGGTTTGCCGAATTGTCGAATGGGCAACCGGCGCGCGTCTGGCGGATAACCCCAAATATGTCGGCCGGCTGACGCTCGTCTGCGTGAATCTCGTTCCGCTCGCGGTCGCTTGGTGGTTGCTCGCCCGCATGCTCGCCTTCGAAGCCCGAACGCACGCGGGTCGAACCTTCGTGCTGGCGACGGCCGCCTTCGGTACCTTGCTTGGACCGATGGCCGTGACGCTGAACAATCATGTGCCAGCGGCGGTCGCGACGCAGATCGCGGTGTTCGCCTTGTGGCAGCTGTTGCGCGGACTGCGATTTGCAGGAACGGAACGCACCGCGCCGGGCCTCCGCGGAACAGGATTCGGCGAGGTGGACGATGGCGCTCCCAGCAGCGGCGCGTCGTCGCTTGGCTGGCTGGGAACGGCCTGGGCGGTACGCGGTTGGCGGGAACGACTGGCTCGGGGCAACTGGACGGAGACCGGGTGGTGCGTGGCGACTGGCGGAGCGGCAGCGTTCGCGACCGCGTTTGAACTGCCAGCGTTATCCCTTCTTGCTTCCCTGGGCTTCGCGATCGCCGTGGTGGCTCCGCGCGGGCTCCTGGGCGGTTTCCTTCCCGCCGTTGCCGTGGTGGGCGCCATCGCGATTGGTTTGAACTACGCGGCCCACGGCGAGTGGCGTCCCGCCTACGCCAATCGCGCGGACGGCCCCGTGATTGCGACCATCGAAGAAACACCGTGGCGCGCGAGCACGAACGTTTCCGCACGAGTCGCTCCGGCCCTGCGCGACGTGTTGCGCGAGGCGGGAATCGAAGTATCCGCCCGCGCTACGCATCGCCCGGTGAACGCCGCCGCCACTGGCGCCACCGCCACAATCGCGGCGGACACGAACGCGGCAAACTCGAACGCGGCAAACTCGAACGCGGCAAACTCGAACGCGGCAAACTCGAACGCGGCCGACACGAAGGCGGCGGCGCGTTGGACACTGTGGGATCCGGAGACGCATCGGCGCTGGGCGGTCGTGGCGACGGACGGCGGCTGGGAATGCCGCGAGTGGCGGAATTGGTATGACTACGAGGGAACCTATTGGACGCCCGAGCGGTTACGAGGGGTGGATCGCGGCGAGCCATCGCGGGTGGCTTACTTGTTTCACGCGACGTTGGGGCATCACGGTGTGTTGTCGGTGACGCCTGTCTGGCTGCTGTCCGTCGTCGGTGGTTGGCTGGCGTGGCGGCGGGGTTCCTGGCCCCTGCGGCTTTTGGCCGCGCTTGCCGCGCTGCTGACTGTGGTCTGCATGAGCTTCTATGTCGCGCGGCCGTTGATCGATCGAAATTACGGCGGGGTGAGTTGCGGGTTTCGGTGGCTGTTCTGGCTCATTCCGCTATGGTGCCTGCCGATGGCGGCAGCAGCCGACTCGCTGTTGCGCAGCCGCTGGGGTCGGTTCGCCGCCGCCGGATTGCTCGGCGCGAGCGTGTTTTCCGCCGCTTGGTCGGCGACCAAGCCATGGTCGCATCCCTGGATCTACGAATATTGGGCAAGTCTTGGCTGGCTTGGCGAAATGTAGCGAACGGCGCGGCATCGCCGAACTCGTTCGGAATGGCCTGGGAGGCACGGTGAAGGTGCTGCGAAGGCGCAGACAGGGCGCTTAATGAGTGCTGAGCGGGCGTTTCAGAAGCGTTTTCGAACCAACCGCGCGACCGACGGGCAGCCCGTGAAAACCGGTTCGATCCGCAAAGTCGGCGACTCTGCCGGCTGCCGATTTTTCCTTCATTCCGGGTTATTCGGGCGGCCGATGGCACACGCTAGATGGTTGGTCAGTGAAGTCGCCGCTCGCTTGGCGCTCAACCGGACCGCAGGCGGTTGAACGGGGCGGGCAACGTGGCACAAGACACCCGCGCGTGCCGACGGAGGCTGAAAGACCGAACTGATTAACCGCAGACCCAGAGTTGGCCCGGCCCGTGTGGGCCACGCGCCGACGAAGCGATACTTTCGAGCGACTTGAAGAGGGGGGAAGAGGGATGTTCCGCCGAATTGTTCTCGCGCTGGTGGCCACCAGCGCTTTGTGGTGCGCCGCGACCGGCGCCGCGACGGCCGAAGAGCGAGCCTATGGCCGCGTGTGGGGCGGCGCTTACCAGCAACGCGACTGGGAACGCTTTTACCACTACCCCTACGTGTTCTACCCGCAGAACTACTGGGGCAACGAGTACTACCGCAGCAGCGAAAGCCTGTACTTCCGCTATCCGAATGAAATGCGGATCCCGGTCTACAACAAGAAGTGGCACAACGAACTGCCCCAAGGCCAACGCTACCACTGGGGCAATCACTTCCGGATGGACATCTTCTAAGCGGTTGCCCGCCTGAACCGACAGCGACGCTGAACCGACAGCGACTGGGGGCTACCGCTAGGCTGTGAACCGCCGCGCGAAGTCGAACAAGATTTCGCCGGCGGAATGAAGCTGGGCGATTTCCACCCATTCGTCCTTCGTGTGGGCTTGATCAATCGATCCCGGGCCGAACACGACGGTCGGCGCGCCGGCCGCCGCATAAGCGGGAGCGTTCGTCCCGTATGGCACGCCCTGGGGTAAGCCACCGCCGTACGGTTTGGCAACCGCCCCTAATCGCTCGGCGAGTTCTCCGTTGGCATCATCTGACAGTCCGCCGCCCGCGATGAACGGGTCCTCGTGGACGATCGGCGTCCCCGGCGGCGTGTTTGCCGCGACGTAGGCGATGACCTTGGCCCGCGCCTCGTGCGGGTTTTCCCCAGGAACCACTCGCCGGTCGATCTCGATGTAACAGTCATCGGGAACCGTATTGACACTGATGCCGCCCGAGACGACTCCGACACTCAGCGTCGGGTGGCCAACGAGTCGATGCCGAGTCAATGCGGGAGCTTCGTCCCGCGCGTACACCTCAAGCGCTCGCAGGACTCGGGCCATGTGGTAAATCGCGTTGTCGCCCAGTTCGGGGCGCGAACTGTGCGCCGCGCGCCCCGACGTCCGGCATCGCCAACGAACGGTCCCCTTGTGGGCGACCACCACGTTCAACAGGGTCGGTTCCGCCACGATCACGGCGTCCGGCCGGCGCGGAACCACGGCCCCAGCCACCGGCTGCTGCCACAGCTGGGCCAGCTCGCGGGCCCCGTAAAAACCGTGTTCTTCGTTAACGGAGCAAGCCATTAACACGGTCGGGCGATTCGACGGCCGCTCTTCCGCCAGCTTGGCGAACGCCCACAGCATGCTTGCCATGCCACCCTTGATGTCGCACGAACCGCGGCCATACAGCTTGCCGTCGGCCATCGTCGGAGTAAACGGCGGAATGGTCATCCCGTCCACGGGAACCGTGTCTTGATGCGCTTCCAGCATCAAGAGCGGACCGCCCCGCTCGGGCGAGCTATCGCCATCCAAGCGCGCGACGATGTTTTCCCGCAACGGCGCGACCGCCTGCCGCGTCCAAGGCACCCCGAGTTTCTGGAAGAGCTCCTGCAGGTACTCCGTCATGCGGTGTTCGAAGTAAATGTCGCCCGAAACCGGGCGGCCCATCGGATTCACGCTGGGCAGACGGACGAGATCGCTGAGCGTCGCAACTAGATCAATTCCCATGGATGCGATTTCCCGTGTTTTCGAGTCGTTCGGTGGAAGGCGGTTGGCGAAGCCACCATCGCCGGGTACGGATCGTAGCGGAAAGTCGGCCCACGAGGAACCTTGACGCGCCGGTAAAGACGACGGCGGTCCACGAGTGGGCAGGCCGAGTTAAGCCCGGATTGACCGTCCCCAGGGTGACGGCTACCATGCTGCGGATGATAGCAGTTACGGAAGATTCGCCCGGCAGGGCGTTTTTTTCCGGCGGACATTGTGAAGAGATTCACAATGTCGGGCCGAACTAGCGACGATCGGACGTTGGGGACAGAGTGGGATCGGTCTGGGGTAGCTGCGGACGGCCGCTCCTAACCCTTTTCGGTTTCGCATTTTACGATTTTGCTTTTACGCAGACTGGCGAACTATGGAAGGCTGGAGTTTCCTGCTGCCGATCCTGCTGTTTGTTTTATGCGCCGGTTTGCTGGCTGTCGGTTTGCTGACGGTGGGTACGCTGGTCGGGCCGAAGAAGCAGGGCGCAGTGAAGGAGATGCCGTACGAAAGTGGCATGGACCCGATCCATGACACGCGTCGTCGCTTCGACGTTCGGTTCCATCTGGTCGCCGTCGCGTTTTTGCTGTTCGACGTCGAATTGCTTTTTCTTTATCCCTGGGCGGTGGCCAGTCGTAATCCAGACGGCCTTCAATATGTCGCCACGAGCGACCCGGCGGGATTCAATCGGCTGCTGGTGTTTGGCGAAGTGCTCGCCTTCATCACGCTGCTCGCCCTGGGATTGGTCTACGCGTGGCGGAAGGGGGTATTCCGATGGCGGTAGAGCTTCCGGAGAACGTGCTGATCACCAAGCTGGACGAAGTTGCCAGTTGGTGTCGCAAAAACAGCCTGTGGCCGATGCCATTCGCCACGGCGTGCTGCGGTATTGAACTGATGGCGACGGGCGCGAGCCGACACGATTTGGCGCGGTTCGGTGCCGAAGTGTTCCGATTCAGCCCGAGGCAGTGCGATTTGATGATCGTGGCGGGCCGAGTCGTCATGAAGATGCTACCCGTTCTGCAACGCATTTGGTTGCAGATGAACGAGCCAAAGTGGTGCATCTCCATGGGTGCTTGCGCTTCAACCGGCGGCGTTTTCGACACGTATTCGGTGGTCCAGGGCATCGATCGGTTCGTGCCCGTGGACATGTACGTGCCTGGCTGCCCGCCCCGTCCAGAACAATTGATCCAGGCGATCATCGACCTCCAGGACAAAATCCAACGGGAGGGCACGATCATGGGTGATGAGTTTCGGACGGCCGAACGTCAAAGTCCGAAGCGGGCTTTGGTGGAACTGCCAGTCATTCGGGAGCCGTTGGTGGCTCGACGCCGGTAATGGGAATCGTTCCTGTCG
>CAIXSC010000176.1 GCA_903921945.1 uncultured Planctomycetaceae bacterium | reverse complement strand
GCGTGCGACGCGCCGCTTCCCGCGCGGCCTGCACCGCCGGCAATAGCAAAGCCACCAACACGCCAATAATGGCGATCACAACCAACAATTCGACAAGGGTAAACCCTCGCCTCGCAGTTCGAGATGACAACATGGCAATCGCGCTCCAGAGGAAAACGACTCGAATGAAGACAAGACGGCAACAAAATGAGATTGGAAACAAGAACGAAAGCGAGAAGAAATCGATCGACCCAAAAAGGCTTGGAAAAACGATATTGAAACGGCTTGGCACCGTTCAGTGCATCGACTCGACGGCCAGCCATGGCCTTTGCTATCGGCCGATGGCGTCAGCCAACCGGAATCGGCCAAGGGTGTCCGTAAGTGGTGGCAATCGATTAACGGGCCGGCGTGTGTCCGGGTGGAAACGCGGCGGCGCGGAATTCCTCGTCGGTCATCAGCGAGACCAGCGCGGGCGGCTTGAGCACCAGGCGTTTACCGTCTTTTCCAGTGCGTTCATACGCCAAAACAACGTCGACATTCCCGCCGCGTTGCATGGCGAGCGCCCGAAAATCGACTCCCCAAACAATCACGTACTCTTGGTTGTCGTTGGGCGACCGCAGTAGGTCGCTCGGGTTGGTTTGATCGGGACCGGCTTGAAGATCGCGCGCCAAGTCGGCCGCGTTGCGAGGCGGTCGCCCGCGGGCGGCCACGGCCGCATAGGCCGCGCCGATGCGCTGCAGATTCACCTCCGCTCGGCTCGTCTCGGCCGCCGGTGGCGGGCTGTCGCCGCAACCAATCGCCGCCAAACCGGCAATCAGCGTGCAAACCAGTCGTATCGGCCAGTGGTTCATTCGCGCAGTTCCTTCGGGCGTTCAAGATCTAGCGGCAGGCGGGGAGTTGACGAAGCCCCGTGTGCCTTTGCCCACTAACAAGTACGGCAATTAGAAACAAGGCCGAACCGTCCACGCAAGACAAATACGGGAAGTTTTCATTCCGCTAACTGGGCGCAACACCGCGAAAACCGCCCCTTGGGAACAGTCCCGCCGACAAAAACCGTCCTTCGGAGGGATGCCCTCTTTTTGGAACGAACGTGCCCATCGGAACGACCGGGCCGGTCGGAAGGAACGGGCCGTCGGAAGGGAACTGGCCCGTCAGAAGTATCGGGCCCGTCGGAAAGAACGGGCGGTCGCGACTCCCCAAAGTGGAACTTGGCGTGGACGCATGGCCGCCAGAGGCTGCCGCGCGGCTTCGCTCCGGTGAAGGACGCCGTCGTTCGATCGCCGCGGCACCCTAGATCTTCGAACCGAGGCCTTTGGTGAGCGCCATGAAGGCGTTTTCGAGGTTGAATTCCTCTTCGCGGAAGAGCCGCAATTTGCAGCCGGCGCCCACAAGCAACGTCGGTAGATCGCTGTAGTCCTGGACGTCCGGACGCAGCGTGACCGCCAGCCGGCTTTGTTCCGCCGCGACCCGTTCGACCGAAGGATGCTGCTCCAACAGTTTCGCGGCCGTGTCCTGGCCGGCCGCGCATTCGATGTGCAGCACCACCCGTTGGCGCACTTGCCGCATCACCTCGGCCACCGATGCGTTGACACTCATCACGCCGCGATCGATGATCCCCACCTTGTTACAAATATCCGCCAGTTCGGGCAGGATGTGGCTGGACACCATGATCGTCTTGCCTTGTTGGCCGAGCCGCCTGAGCACGGCCCGCATCTCGATCCGCGCCCGCGGGTCGAGGCCGCTGAGCGGTTCGTCCAGCAACAGGACCTGCGGGTCGTGCAGCAGCACTCGGGCCAAGCCAAGCCGCTGGGTTTGGCCGCGGGAGAGCGTGTTGGCGTACGCGTCGCGTTTGAAATCCAGGTCGACCAGTTCCAGCTTTTCGTCGCAGACCTTGCGGCGCTGCGGCCCGCGGATCCGATACGCGGCCGCGAAAAACTCCAGGTATTCGATCACCTTCATGTCGTCGTATACGCCGAAAAAATCGGGCATGTAACCGATCAGCCGCCGGATCTCCTTGGGCTGGGTGTAAATCGACTGGCCGCAAACGTACGCTTCGCCCCAGGTGGGGTCGAGCAACGTGGCGAGGATCCGCATCGTCGTCGTTTTGCCGGCGCCGTTGGGGCCGATGAACCCGAACAGATCTCCCGCCGCGAGATCGAGGTTGATCGAATGGATGGCGAACATGTCGCCGTATTTCTTCGTCAGATCGACCGTCTTGATCATGCCATCCGCCTTGCGGTGCGTTTCACGCGATTCGTGTTGAGACTCGGCGCACGCGGCCAGTCTTCCTTCCGGTCCTACCTTAGGGCGAGCTGGGCCGTTTGCCGGCCGCCGCCGGCTTGCGAATCGCGACGGGAAACACCACGCGATAATAGGTCAACCGCGATTCCAACTGTTCATCGATCGCCTGCCCGTCCACCTTCCACGAAGCCGCCGGCTGATCGCTTCGCCCCAGCAAAATCGCTCGGCCCGCTCGCAAATGGCCACTCAAATCGACATACGCCTGGTGGCGATGCCGCAAACGCGAATACCCTCGGCCACCCGCCGCGTCGTGGAACATCATCATCTCCACAATCCGCGCGACATCCTGATCGGCCTGATCCCACGGCGTGGTCGTGTCTTTATTGTCCGAGTTCACTCGACGACGCGTTAAATGCCAATCCAAATACCGCGTGGTCGAAAAGTCGGACAGCGAAACGGTCTCGCCCGGTTCGAGGCGGCGATCTCCGCGGTACAGTCGATTGTTGAAGACCAAGAACCACTCGGTCAGCGCCACGTCCAGCGGATTGACGCAGTCGCCCTGCAACATCTCGTCGAGCGAAACGGCGAACAGCCGGCTGGAAGGCGGGGCCGCCACCGGCGTCCTCGAGTCTTGGCGCCAGTTCGCGGCCTGTCCCGGCGGCCACTCGGACCACCAACGAGAGGCGACGCTGCGAGTGCCGCCCACCGCGATCGGCAAGCCCTCGATCCGGCCGCTCGCCGCCGGCGCGACCAGGATTGCGTAAGCGTCGTCCACTGTCCCGGAAGCGATCGCGGTCGCCTCCATGCCTCCCAATCCCTTGCCCGCCAACCCGTGCCAGGCAAGCAGCGCCGACAAGCCGGCCTGGGGCGGCCGATTCGGTTCGCCACCCGCATTCGCCGCGACGCTCGCCGCGTCCACGTTCGCCGAGGACCTGTCAAGTTCGAAGGAGTAGCGGCGGCTGCGGGGACTGTGGATGTTCAACCAGTCGACGCCGCGTCGCAGGCCGCTTTCGGTGTCGATATCGACCACCTGCACGTGATTGATGCGC
>CAIXSC010000175.1 GCA_903921945.1 uncultured Planctomycetaceae bacterium | reverse complement strand
TCGGAATTCGGAATTCGGAGTTCGGAATTCGGAATTCGTCGATTGTTGGCGAATGCGACTCGCAGTTTGCGGCGGGATGGGGCGGTCGTGATGGGATGGGGCGGTCAGACGCATTTCTCCACGGTCAACACGATCGGGTAGTCGCCGAGTTCAGCGGGAGCGGTGGCGGCAGTCGCGGCTTCGGTGCCCGGCAAGCCACGCTCGACGGTGATACGGTCGGAAAGCGTTTCGGAAGCGATCAGCGGCTCATTTTCGCGAACGGCGGCCGCCGTCTCGGCGTCCTCCGATCGCACCGTGACGAGGATACGGTCGGTGTACTCGAGCCCCAGATCTTTCCGTCGGTCTTGGATGAGGCGGATCAAGTCGCGGGCGAGACCTTCGCGAAGCAGTTCAGGGGTGAGTTCCGTCGCGAGGACCACGACGCAGCCTGCGCCCTGGGCGGCTGCCCAGCCGGGCTTCGCCTGCAAACGGACTTGAATATCTTCGCTGTCCAGTTCGATCGTGTCGCCGCCAACGGCGAGCGACACTTTGCCTGATTCCGTCAGTTGCCGCAGCAGACTGCCACCATCCGCTTGGCCGAGCGCCGCTTTGGCGGCGGGTAACAACTTGCCGATCCGAGGTCCAAGCCGCTTGAAGTTCGGCTGGATCAGATAGGTGATGTATTGGTCGGCTTCCCGCGCGTAATCCACGCGTTTCACATTCAGTTCTTCACGCAACAACGCGTCGTGTTGTTCCAGCCAAGCTTGGTGCAGAGGTGTCGAAAGGATGACCTCGACCTTGGCGAGCGGCTGGCGGACTTTCAGCTTGTTGTCCATGCGAGCGGCGCGGCCCAACGACGCGATCGACCGCAGCAACCGCATACGCTCCGAGAGAGTGTCGTCGAGCAGGGCGGGATTCACGGTGGGATAGTCGCACAGGTGGACGCTCTCGCGAACGCGGCCGCCGAAAACCCCGGACAGGTTCCGCCACAGGGCCTCGGAGATAAACGGAGTGAACGGCGCGATCAGTTTGGCGGTGGTCGCAAGGCATTCGAAGAGCGTCCAGTACGCGTCGAGCTTTTCTTGGGACTGGCGGTCAGGCGCCCAGAAACGGTCCCGGCTGCGACGCACGTACCAATTGCTCAACGCGTCCACGAATTCAGACAGCGCCGCGCAGGCCGCATAGTTATCGTAGGCGTCCATCCGCTCCGTCGTCGCCGCGATCGCGCGTTGCAGTTCTCCAAGGATCCAGCGGTCAAGCTCGCTGCGGTCAGCCGCTGGCCGGTAGCCTCGGGCGCTCGCGAATTCTTCCGGGGACAGTTGATCGACCGCGCCGGCGATCCGCTCGCCCGGATCAAATCCGTCGATATTGGCGTAGATGATAAAGAAGCTGTAGCAGTTCCAGAGCCGTAAGAGAAACTCGGGGATGCTGTCTTTGATCGCCTGTTCGCGGTAGCGGATCGACGTCCACGGCGGCTGGTTGGCGAAGAAATACCACCGCAGCGCGTCGGCGCCGTAGCGATCGAAGATTTCCTGGGGCTCGCGATAATTCCGCTTGCTCTTCGACATCTTCTGGCCGTCTTCACCCAACATCAGGCCAAGCACGATGCAGTTGCGAAACGGATGGGGATACGGAGCGGACGGACCGCCAGCGGCCGATTCATCGCCCTCGCTGAACAGCATCGTGCTGATTGCGAGCTGGCTGTAGAACCAGCCGCGAGTCTGATCGATCGCTTCGCTGATGAAATCGGCTGGAAACTGGGCCGCGAAGTGTTCCGCGTTCCGCCGCGGATAGCCCCACTGCGCGAACGGCATCGCCCCCGAGTCGTACCAGCAGTCGATGACGTCCGGCACCCGCCGCATCCGCGCACCGGCGGCGAAGGGCGAATCGTACGTGACGGCGTCGATGTACGGCTTGTGG
>CAIXSC010000174.1 GCA_903921945.1 uncultured Planctomycetaceae bacterium | reverse complement strand
CGTCGAGGATCGCAGCCCCGAGTAGCACCATCGGCACGATCAAAAGCAACAGGCATCCGACCGCGGACATCACTCCTTTGAAGGTATCTTCTTCGGTCACGGTGTCATGATGCAATTCGATGAGTCGACCTCGCCGTAGGCTCAACTCGACCGTGTCGGCGACTTCCAGGTCGCGACAGATCGCGGGCCAACTCGGTGAAACGGCGGCCGGATCGGAAATCGACTTCGCAAGCATTTCCAGAGCGGCCGCATCGCCGTCCCATTCCGGCCAAGCGACCGACCCAAGCGACTCGGCGGAGACGTTCGCGCCGCTCACATCGAGTTTCCAGGCGGATGGGTCGGCGGGCATGGACAGTGTGACTCGTCCCCGCGACCCGATCAGGGTCAACTTGCCTTGCGGCGACCCAACGACAGGCTCGACCGACCAACGCGCGAGCGGGCCATCGCCGGCGGGCTGAGTCCCGTCACTTTTCGCCGGCCTGCCCGCCAGTTGGACACTCAGGTTGCTCCACACCTCGGCATCGGGTGACGGGCCCATGGCGTTGACTTGGGTGACCTTTCCCAGCAGTTCCCGCAGCAAATCGGCATCGCGAGCCAACTGGGAGGTGACGGCCCGCCGCTCGCGGTCGGCCAGCGACCGTTCCAAGACGACCTGCTCCACTTTTCCAAGTGGACTGGAATCGCCTCCCCGCACCCACGGGGCCAGTTGTGCGACGGCCGGGTGGCGGCAGCCCGGGTAATGAGCAACGATCGGACCGCGGCCATCGCTGCGGATCATTTCCAGTTCCAGCGCCAGAAGCGGATCGCCCAGCGGGTGGGTGGCCAGGATGGGAACTCCGGCCTGCACCAGTTTTTTGAGGGCTTCTGTGCTGTCACCGGCCACGCGTTCATGCCCGACCAGCACCGCGTCCACCCGGTCTTCGGCCAACAGGCTTTCCCAGCCGTCGAGCCATTCGCAATTCGGCAAAATCGATGCCAACCGCTCTCGCCAGATTGGCTCGACCCGTGCCGCGACGACCGTATGCCAGCGGTCCCGCACGGCCCGGGCAACCAACCGAGCCATGTCGTCATCGCAACCCAACAACGCGAATCTCATAGCGGATGTCCGATGACCGGTGAGTGACCTGTGAAGCCATGTTGTAGCGTTCGGGCCGGGTGTCGGCGACCGTGACCGCGTCTCGGATGCTACGATTGGGGCATGGAGCGGGAACACATTCACTTCATCACAGGACGGCTGGCGGAAAGCGCGCTGCGCGGTCAAGTCGAACGGCTGGCGGAGCGGTGCGGCTTCGCGTTCACCATCGATGTGTTGCCGATCACCGTCGCCGCGTTGATGACGCCGCGGTGGATTGCGAAACACTGGCGGGTGCCGCTCGAGGCAAGTCGAGTTGTGCTGCCGGGCTACTGCGCCGGCGATCTCGGTCCGCTTCAGGCAAGTTTGGGCGAGCGGAACGGAACGGTGACGCTGGAATGCGGCCCGCACGACCTGCGGCAACTGCCCGCTTTTTTTGGGCGGGGTGACGAGTCGCGTCGCGACTACGGCCGCCACAACATTCAGATCATCGCGGAAATCAATCACGCTCCCCGTCTCTCGTTGGCGGAGATCGTCCGGGTCGCCAAGCGTCTTCGCGCGGAGGGTGCCGATTTCATCGACGTTGGCTGCGAGCCGGATGGCCAGTGGGAAGGGGTGGCCGATTGCGTCAAAGCGCTTCGTGACGAAGGATTGCGGGTATCGATCGACAGCCTTTCGCCAGGGGAAATTTCCGCCGCGACGCGAGCGGGCGCTGAACTCGTGTTGTCGGTGAACAGCAGTAATCGTTCAGCTTCGACCGACTGGGGCTGCGAAGTGGTGGCGATTCCCGACGACCCGAAATCGCTCGCCGGGTTCGACGAAACCGTCGAATGGCTCGATGCCCACCGCGTGCCGTGCCGGCTGGATCCGATTCTCGAACCGATTGGTTGCGGATTCGCGGCAAGCCTCGGCAGGTACCTTGAAATCCGTCGTCGCTATCCAGCGTACGAGATGATGATGGGGATCGGAAACATCACGGAGCTGACCGACGCCGATTCCGCCGCCATCAACGTCGTGCTGCTTGGTTTCTGCCAGGAGGTTGGGATCCGCAGCGTGCTGACGACGCAAGTCATTACCTGGGCGCGGTCCAGTGTGCGGGAATGCGATCTCGCGCGCCGCTTGGTGCATTTCGCGGTGGAGCGCGGCACGCCGCCCAAGCACTTGGAGCCCGATTTAGTGATGCTCCGCGATCCACAGGTCGCCGAGCACGGCCCCGAGTTCCTGGCGACCTTGGCGTCCAGCCTCCGGGATTCGAATTACCGTTTGTTCGCCGAGCGTGGCCAACTGCACCTGCTCGCTGCAGGCGTGCATTTGCAACATGCCGACGCATTCCGCCTGTTTGAACAATTGCAGGCGACTCAGCCGAAAAACCTCGACGCGTCCCACGCGTTCTATTTAGGCTACGAACTGGCGAAAGCCACGACCGCGCTCACGCTTGGAAAACAGTACGAACAAGACGAGTCGCTGCGCTGGGGATTTCTCACCACGCCGGAAACGTCGCTCGAAATCACCCACCGCGCCCGTCAAGCCCAATCGAGTACGCCACCATCATCGTGACACCGTTGCCGATCGCCGAACCGCTCCCCGAATCGCTCGACGCCGAACAGTGTTGGCTGCGGCTGTGCGACCTGCCGCACACTCTTTTTCTTGACAGCGCGGTCGTCGACGGCGAGCGTGGCCGCTACTCATTCGTCGCCGCCGATCCGTTCGCCTATCATGAACTGCCGACCGGCCATCCCGAGATTCACTCGCGTCTCGAGCGGTTGACACGAGAATGGACGGCGGCGACGCTCCCCGATTTGCCGCCGTTCCAAGGCGGTGTCGCCGGCGTGTTCGCCTACGAATTGGGACAGTCGATCGAACGAGTTCCCGCGCCACGCTACGACGAATTCGCCTTCCCCGCCTTCGCGGTCGGACTGTACGACGTGGTGCTGGCTTTCGATCACGTTCGTCGCCGCGGTTGGCTGGTCTCGCAAGGCTTTCCAGCGACAACAGCGCAGGAACGCGTCGACCGCGCCCGTCAGCGGGCCGCCCAGTTCCAACGTTGGCTCGATCGGTCGCCCGTGGAGACGGTCCGGACCGCGGTCGGCAAGCGCGCGAGCGCTCGCGGCCAGGCGGATCCTTCATGCCGGATTTCGGGCCAACCGCTCGCTTCGAACCCATGGAGGATCGAGCGTCGCGGGGAATCGGACTGCGGCGCCGAATCGTTCCCGGACGCGATGGCCCCTCGGTTTTCAACCCGCGAGTCCGCCGAGGGAATCGCGGATCGGCTGGGCAGCAACTTTTCCCGCGACGGTTACTTGGACGCCGTGCGAAGGGCGGTCGAATACATTCACGCGGGCGACGTCTTCCAGGTGAATCTGTCGCAGCGATTGCTGCACCCGGCTGATGGCGACGCGATCGAACTGTATCGCCGCTTGAGGCAGCGCAATCCGGCGCCGTTCGCGGGCTACTTCGACACGGGGCCATTCCAGGTTGTGAGCGCGTCCCCGGAACGCTTCTTGCAAGTACGCGGCGGGCGGGTCGAGGCGCGGCCGATCAAAGGCACGCGTCGCCGCAGCGCCAGTCCCGAGGCCGATCTCTTCACCGGAGACGAATTGCTCGCGAGCGAAAAGGATCGCGCCGAGAACACCATGATCGTCGACCTGCTGCGCAATGACCTGTCGACCGTTTGCGAGCCGGATAGTGTGCGCGTGGAAAAGCTGTGCGGGTTGGAGGTCTATGAATTCGTGCAACATCTGGTGTCGGTGATTTCGGGACGGCTGGCCGCCGGCCGCACGCCGTTCGACCTGCTGTGGAACGCGTTTCCGGGCGGTTCGATCACCGGCGCTCCGAAAGTCCGAGCGATGGAGATCATCGCCGAGCTGGAACCGACGGCGCGCGGACCCTACTGCGGATGCCTGGGTTACTTGGGCTTCGACGGGGCCATGGACCTGAACATCCTGATCCGAACGATCACCGCCGGGGGCGGCTGGTGGCAATTGCCGGTCGGCGGCGGTGTTGTCGCGCAGTCGAACCCGCAGAACGAATATGAGGAAACGTGGCACAAAGCGGCTGGCCTGCTCCGGTCGCTCGCTCCGGGAGCGGTGCCATGATTCTGTTGATCGATAACTACGATAGCTTTGTGCATAACTTGGCCCGATATCTGCGGCGGCTTGGCCAGGAAACGCGGGTCGAACGAAACGATCGCGTCACGATCGCGGAAATCGAACGGCTTGCGCCCGCCGCGATCGTGATTTCCCCGGGCCCTTGCAGTCCCGCGGAAGCCGGCGTCTCCGTGCCCGTCGTCCGCGAACTGCATGAGCGGTTTCCGATGCTGGGTGTCTGTCTCGGCCACCAGGCGATCGGCGCGGCGTTCGGCGCCCGCGTGGTCCGGGCTGCCGAACCGATGCACGGAAGGGCCAGCCTGATCCGCCACGCCGATGCGGGACTGTTTCGGGGCCTCCCCAATCCGCTGCGAGTCGGTCGTTACCACTCGCTGGCGCTCGATTGCCAACATTGGCCAGACTCGCTGGTCGCCGACGCCTGGGCGCCGGACGGAACCGTGATGTCCGTGCGGCATCGCCATCGGGCCGTCTATGGTTTGCAGTTCCATCCCGAGTCCGTGCTCACCGAGTGCGGCTACGTGTTGCTGGAACGCTTTCTCGCCGTGGCCGGATTGCCGCTCGTCGATCCGCGACCTGCCATTTCCGATGAACTTGCCCCGCCTCCGCCGCTGCCCGCGATTCCCGCACAGCCGGTCACCTTTTAAGAGTCCGCTTCCGTTGGCTTCCGTCGTCCGTTCGCTTCTTTGTCCCACCGTCTGGTCTATTCGGTTCAATTCATTTCGTCGCGGTGCTTCACACTTCTCGGAGTCTTCTGCCCATGGCACGAATGCCGTTTTTCCCCGAGCGTCTCGCGAGCCGCTCGTTGCTGGCCCTAGGCTTGGTGGTGTCGCTTGGCGCGATAGCGCATCGAGTCGGGCTTGGCTGGCCGTGGGCGACGCCTGTCGTGGTGGCGGACGAAGCTCAAGGGGGTAAACCGAATGCCGCCGCGGAACCGCTTCCCGCGCAAGGCATCCCCGTGGTTGCCGAGCATCAAACGCTCGAGGTGGTTGGCTGGACGGTACACGTTAGCGATTCGTTGCGGGCGGCCGATCCGGCCGCGATGGACGTGGCGATGCGATTGCTGGAGGCGCAGCTGCGCGAGGTGGCGCGGATCATTCCCGCGGGGCCGTTGGCCGAACTGCGAAAGGTCCGGATCTGGATGTCGCCACAACCGGCCGGCTTCCGACCGACGGGCGAATACCATCCGGACGAGAAATGGCTACGGGATCATGGACGCGATCCGGCGATGGCGAAGGCCATTCAATTTACCAATATTCCCCAGTTCGCGGCGGAAACCAAACGCATGCCCGCGATGGTGTTGCATGAATTGGCCCATGCCTACCATGACCGCGTCCTGGGCTTTGACGAACCGCGGGTCCGCGAGGCGTTCGCCGACGCGGTGAAAGCCGGCCGGTACGAGCAGGTCCGCGAGTCGTCGAGCGGCGAGAAGCGGCGAGCGTACGCGTTGACCAACCACAAAGAGTATTTTGCGGAATTGACGGAAGCCTATTTTGGAGTCAACGATTTCTTTCCGTTCCATCGTGTCCATCTGCGGGAGCACGATCCCGCGATGGGCCGGCTGCTGGGCGAGCTCTGGCAAGTGACGCCGCGTGCAGCGGCCGTCGAACGTCCCGCGGCCGGCGGCGCAAGCTACCGCGTGGGAGCGCCACCCGCCGAACTGAAGTTGCCGGCGTTTTACCGGAAGCATGTCAGCGCCGGTGGCTATCCGATCGTTTCCTCGGAGAAGGTCAATGACTATGCATTGAAGGAGGCGGCCTATTTGGTGGACTTGATGCTTGCCAAGCGTCCCGACGTCCGCCGCGCGATGATCGACAGCGGATCGCGCTTGATTGTGATCGCTCGCGACGAATTCTCGACGGACATCCCGGAATACGCCCACATGCAGCCCAAGGATTTTTGGGATGCCCGAGCGCGGGGCTTCGGCGGCTCGCAATCCGACCCGGTGTGCAGTTGCGGCGAGGAAAACTTGTTGGGGTACCCGGGAGATCCGTACGCCACGGAGAGCATCTTCATTCACGAGTTCGCGCACAACATGCACTTGCGCGGGTTGGTCCGGGTTGATCCCGAGTTTGATACGCGGGTGAAGGCGGCCTACGACGCGGCGATGAAGGCCAAGTTATGGGCTGGCAAGTATGCGGCGGTGAACCACCACGAGTATTTTGCGGAAGGCGTGCAATCGTGGTTCAACGACAATCGAGCGTACGACCACGATCATAACCACGTGGACACGCGTGCCGAACTGCGAGCTTACGATCCTGGCTTGGCGGCTTTGTGCGAATCGGTTTATGGCGATACGCCGCTGACGTACCGCAAGCCGCTCGCCCGGATCGAAGGCCATCTCGCGGGCTACGACCCGGTCGAATGCCCCGAATTCATTTGGCCCGAGCGGCTCGTGTCTGTTCGCGCGGAGATTCGCGCCAAGGCGCAGGCGCGATCGGATGCCGCCAATGCCTCGCCGCAACCGGAGCGGCGCTAAGCCGATCGGCCAACCGTCTTCGGTTATCGCCGAGCCGCAGGCGATGGCCGGGCGGCCACACCGCTCGGCGCCGCCGTACCGAATCCCGCTTCCAACCCAGCCAGCGTCTTCGCCGTGGCGATAAACGAAAGAATCCCGCGTCTTCGTTTACCGCCGAGCCGTAGGCGACGGCCGGGCCGCCAGACCGCTCGGCGCCGCCGTAGCGAATCCCGCTTCCAACCCAGCCAGCGTCTTCGCCGTGGCCCAAACCTTTTCGGGTTTT
>CAIXSC010000173.1 GCA_903921945.1 uncultured Planctomycetaceae bacterium | reverse complement strand
CGGCCGCCAACGGAATTCGATATGCCGCAGGTTTTCCAAGTAGCCGAGCGTTTGTCCGCTGGCGTCCGCAACGAGAATGTCGGCGTCGATATCACGGTCCCAATCGACGGCCTGCAGTCCCGCCGGCAACACACCACGCGGTGGCAACGTCGACGACGCGGAGACATCGTCAAACGTGAGGTTCCCGCGATTGATCCAGAGGCCAACGCCACCTGCCGCGGCGAAAGCCAGATCGAGATCGCCGTCGTGATCGAAGTCGGCGAGCGTCGCCGCCGACACCTCGCGTGCGGCCGCCAACGACTCGGTTTGCTCCACGTTTTCCAAACGCCGTTCACCGGTCGCTGGATCCAACCGATTGCGGTACACACGCAGTCCCGCGGGACCGTAAAGGACGAGGTCGGCATCCGCCTGAAAGAACAGTTCCACATCGCGTGGCGGCGGTCGATCGGCCCCTTTGTCGTCACGGTCCAGGTCGGCGGCGAGCAAGCGGTGATATCCGGCTTCCACAGGAAAGCTGTAGGTCGCTTTCCAACTGGGCGATGTCCCGTTCATCGGTGCCGTTCGGGAAAACACCGTCAACTTTTCCGTGTCCAGCCAGACAACATCAAGTTGCCCGTCCAAGTCGAAGTCGACGACGCGAACGTCGCCCGGTCGAGCCTTGCCGGACGCGGCTGGGGCGCTCCCCGTGATTCGCTGGGAGGTGAATTGAACGGGAATCGCGGGCGCCGCGACGGGCACGGGCGGGTCGCAGCGGGCGTCGCGGAATTCGTGCAGCACAAGTTCCAACGGATTGGGCAGAATGCGGCGATAGTCGCTTTGGGCGACATCCTCGGCGCGGACGAATCCGAGTCGACGCACGATGCCAGCCGCTTGTGGCCATTGGTCCTTCGCCGCCATTTCGACCGCCTGTTGCACGAACGGTTCGACATCGATCCGCGTGCGGCGTTTCAAACCAGGGAGGAGCGGTCCGAGTGTTTTCAAGAACTGGCTGACGGCGGCGGCAAACTTGGCATCGCGGGCCTCGGCCGCGACCTCCAACCAGTCAAGCGCGATGAACAGGTTCGCCGGATCGAGTCGATAGGCCTCGGCAAGCGCGAGCCGGCCGGCGGACACTTCAGCTTCGACCGCGGAGAGTTTGCTGGCTTGGAACTGTTCGTAACGAGGAATCGCTTGGTCGGGCCCGAGTCGGGCCGATTCGGCGAAGGCCCGCAGCGCGGCGGAAAGGTGGGCGTCCTGCGTTTCCGGCGCTGTGGGAAGATCCTTCTTCAGCAATTCCAGCCGGCCTTCGATCCAGAACGGCACCCAGGAAGATGGCTCGGCCAATTTCGCGGCGGCAACCGCCGCCGTCGCGTTCGCGAAGACTTCTTCACTCTTGTCCTTGGACAAGACGAGCAACCGGCCGAGCGCTCGATTCCGAGCAGCCAGCGGTTCGTTCGGCAGGAGCGCGGCGATCTGGTCCCACAGCGGCTCGGCCAAGTTCTCTTTGCCATTTTCGAGCAGCGCGATCGCCTTCGTCTTGGCCGCCGTCAGAAGCTCGCATTGAGCCTCGCGACGCGGCTGGAGGCGGAGCGCGACAATCGCCGCCAGGACCGCGACGGGCAACAGGATCAAAGCGAGCGTCGTCCAGCGACGACGGCTGCGGGAGCGGTTCATGACAGGCAGCCCGATCAACGACGGAGCATAGTTAGGAGTTCATCGCCGCGAACGCGATGAGCCGCATCATGAGGGCAAGCGTAGACGCAACTGACATCGCGCCATTGATTGCCGACGATATCGCCACACAGATCGCAGGTGGTCGCGCGGAACTGCACGACCGGCCGCTTGGTGGCCGCATCCAGCCGTTCTTCGCCGTGCATATTGATGTTGCCGTAGGGACAGTTTTTCGCGCACAAACCGCACCCGATGCAATTGTTTTCGATCTGGATTTCGGTGCGTTGCGAATCGGGATGCCGATCGGCGGCGGAAATACGGATCGGCTGATGCGAGCTATTCGGATCGAGACGATGAATCGCGTCGACCGGACATCCCACCAAGCAATATGGATCGGTGCAACTGCGGCAACTGCTGGCGACCAGCCACTTGTCGAACCGGAGGCCGTCGCGGATCAGCCGAGTGATACCGGAATGGGTGTCCGAACAGGCCTTGGTACACTCATCGCATCGAGTACACGATTCCAGGTCAAGCACCAAGAGCCGCTGCGCGTTGTACAGTCCCTGGTCCGTGAATGCTTGGAGTTCACTGCTGGTCTGGCGTTTCGGCGCGGCTGCCGGACTGGGCCCTTGCCGATCGGCCAAGTACCCGCGGGCTTGGTCGATGATTTGCGCTTTCAACGCGGGCACTTCGCGGAGCAACGCGCGAAAGGCGGAAGCGTCGATGCGAACCAAAGCGACATCATCCAGTGCCGCGCACGAAGCGGCCCGACGGTTGTCGAGCGGCCCGCGTTGGTCGGGCGGAATCGCGTCGCGAATCTCCGGCCAATCGCCAATACAGGCGATTTCGCCGAACGACTGATCGGGCCGCAGATAGGTCAGCACGCGTTCCTGTCCGCCAAACGTCTGCGAGACTTTCACGTGGCCGATGTAGATCATGTAGAAGCAGTCGGCCCGCTCGCCCTGGCGGAAAATCGTCTGTCCGGGATCGACGTGAACCAGTTCGATCGATCGCCGGCCGCCTGCCGCGCCGGCCGCGGCTGACGGCTCGCGGAGCAACAAGTCTCGGCATTTCCGCCGGTCGTCCTCCGAGAGTTTCGCGAAGAGCGGGACTTTGTTCAGGTGGTTGGAGATCGCGCGGCGGCGATAGACGCGATCGAGTTTTTCGCGAGCTTCCGGACTGCGTTGCAAGGTGAAAAGCACGTTGCGGCGGATTTCGTAAACCTCGCCGTCGGCCAGCGCGCGGACGGTGGCGTTCCGCGGATATTGGCTGAGGATCGTCATTTCTCCGAGTATCAATTCGTCCGGTCCGCACACAAAGGTCGGCTCGCCTTGATCCCAGCCGGCGGCCAACGCGCCGCTAGTGGCGTCGCGACGCGGCAGCCAAGCGCCGAAGGAACCGCTATGCAGCACAAAAGCGGTCGAGCCGTAGTCGCCGAGCCGACACAGTTCGTCGCCGCGTTTCACTCGCCAACGCAGCACAGAGCTTTGGTTCCACTGACGGTAGCGCCACGGCAAGGTCCGCAGCAGCTCGTTCTCCTCCATTTCGCCGGGGGACACGGCGGCGCGGCCCGGTTTCGCCAACTGCTCGCGGTACCAGTCCGACTCGACCGGTTTACGGAACGTCAGCGCGGTGGTGGGACAGGCGAGCATGCATTCGCCGCATTCGACGCAGTTCGACTCGCCCATCGGATTGCCGAGGTCGAAGCCAATTTGCGCGAGATAGCCCTTACCCTGCCGGCCGATGATGAAGTTTTGTTTGACGTCGCCGCACGAGCGCGAGCAGCGATCGCACAGGATGCAGGCGTCGTGGTCGACATGGATGAGCGGCGAGGAGTCGTCTTGCGGTGCGATCGGCGCTTCGGCCCGTGCGAAGCGGTCGCGGCGGGCGCCGAGCCGGCCGCTGTAACGCTCGAAGAGCCGTTCCAGATCGCTCGCTTGCTCGCCACGGGCGGGGGGCGAGGATGGCAAATGGTCGGACCCGAGCAGTTCGAACAACACTTTCACGCTCTGTTCCACCTTGCCGCGTTGCCGCGAGTCGGGCGATTCGAGCGTGTGGACGATCATGTTGTCTTCAACCGGTTGCATGCAGGCGGGAACCAGCTTTTCCTGCCGCTTGCGTTTCTTTTCATTCGGGTTGCGCGGATCGACCTCGAACGTCTCCACCGCCACCGAACAAACGCGACAAACACCGACCGGCTTCAAATGTTCCAAATGGCACAGCGTCGGAATCGGATTGGGAACCGGCGAAGCCTGCGGATCGGCCTGGCGGCGGGCGGCGTTCGCGCGCTGGATGAGTTGCTGCGCGGCGTCGAAGATAGTGGTCGCGCGCGGAACCGTGCGACCAGCGGCGTCGACATGCACGATGTTGCCCTGCGCGTCGGTGGTGGGGACGGCGCGCGGCACCTGGATCTCCTGGCCGTCGATGACCACCGTCACGTATCGCGAATAGTCCTGCTCGGTCTTCGCGACGACGCGAATCAACTGGCCATTCAAGTCGCGAGCGAAGAGGCCTTCCTCTTCCCAGGACTGCGCCAGTTCGTCGAAAAACACGTTGTCGGCCATAGCGCGTTAGGTCCGGAGGTGTTTGGAGACATCTTGGGGGAAGTACGCGAGCAGCGATTTGAGCGGATTCGGGGCGGAAGTGCCGAGTCCACAAATCGCGGTGTCCGCCATCGCCTGCGCCAACGCGAACAGTTCGCTCTGTTGCCGGTCGCTCAACCGGTTAGCGGCAGCTTGATCGAGCTTGCCGGTCCGCAAATCCTCGCCGATCGAAACCAGCTTCGCCGACCCGATTCGACACGGCACGCATTTGCCGCAAGACTCGGCTTGGTAAAAACGCTGGCAAGCCAGCATCTGCGCGACAAGGTCCGAGCCTTCCGCGTAGACGACGATCGCCGCGCCGAGCATCAACTTCAACTGCCGAGTGACGCCCAGATCGAGCGGCAGTTTGCGAAGATCGAAAGCGTTCGCGTCTTCGCCCGCCAACTTTTTGACCTTGTCCCGAGTTTCCGGACTGAACGAATCGAGCGGCAGAACAGGCGGAAGAAAACCGCCCGACGGGCCGGAAAGCGCGAACGCCTTGATCGGTTTGCCGCCTTGAATGCCGCCGCAGTAATTGTCCAAAAGCTCGCCCAGCGTGATCCCGATGGGAACCTCGTAAACGCCCGGCTTTTCGACATCGCCCGACACGGAAAAAAATCGGGCCCCTTGATAACCCGCGAGGCCATGGTCGGCATACCAGCGGCCCGAACCGTCGCCGGCGATCGCGATGGCGGGGGCCCAGGCGAGCGTTTCGACGTTGTTCACCAGCGTCGGCATGTTCCACAGTCCGTTCGTCTGCAATTCGGGCGGCCGGTTCCGGGGCTCGGCACGTTCGTCCTGGATCGCCTGGACCATCGCTGTCTGCTCGCCGCAGATGTAGCCGCCCGGGCTGACGAACACTTGCAGATCGCAGCGCAATCCCGAGTTGAGGATGTTGTCGCCACACAGTCCATACTGGCGAGCCCACGCGATTTCCTGTCGCGCCGCTTCGATCGCCTCTTCGTATTCGTGGCGGATGTAAAGGAAGGCGTGCTCGGCCCCAACCACCAGGGCGGCGAGCAAAATGCCTTCGACGACCAGATGCGGCGCCCGCAACAACAGTTCGCGGTCTTTGAACGTGCCCGGCTCGCTCTCATCGCCGTTGCACACCACGTAGCGCCGCTCGCCAGTCGCTTCGCGGACTTCGCTCCACTTCTTGTAAGCCCGTCCCCCAGCGCCACCCATGCCGAGCAGATTCGCCGTTTGCAGCGCCTTGATAATGCGAACCCGTTCGCTATTGAAACTTGGGTCGGTGGAGGCGCTGGCCACAAACCGGCGAATCGCCGCGTAACGGGCCTCGCGCGGTTGTCCTCCGTAAGCATCGATGCGCCATTCGGCCGGGTTTTGGCTCGGGGGAAACGCGATGTCCCGATCGTCGGGCAAACGGTCATCGACGCGGCCTGCGAACACCGACTGGGCCACAGCAACGACCTCGGCGACCGGCCTTCCCATCAAGGCGCGCACGTGATGCCCGTGATTCGACGAGTCCTGGGCATCGGAATGACTCGAGCCCGCATCGCCGGACGCGTGTTGAACGATGCGCACGGCCGGTGCGCGGTCGCAACGCCCCAGGCAGGAAACGCTGCGAACTCGGACTTTGCCACCGTGAGCGGCCGCCGCCTTCTCGAGCGCCTCCACATATTGGGGAGCTCCACGAAGTTGGCAGGCCATGTCGCGACAGACGGCGACTTCGAATTCGGGCAGCGCCGCCGCGCCACGCCGCTCCTCTTCGTCGGTGGGAAACACCGTGAAGTGGGGAAAAAACGTCGCCACCTCATGGACTCGGTAGAGCGGCACGGATAGGCGATGAGCAAGCGCCGCCATCTGCTTCCGAGGCAGGTAGCCAAACGTGTCCTGCAAGCGCAGCAGCTCTTGCACAATCATGGTCGCGAACCCTCGGGATTCGGAAACGCGGGCAGTGGAAACGCGGGATCATCCAGCCGTTCCGCGACCGCCCGCAACAACGGCTCGATGACGCTCGGATCGAACGCCGCCGGCGTGTCGTACAGAGTCGGAATGAGAGTCGGAATCAGAGGCGGGACAGACGTCGAAACGCTCGTCGCCCCGTTTTGTCCAAACGATGCTGGATCGGAGAGCGCCGCCCGCAGCCTCTCCAACGCTTCGTTCAAGGCCGCGACCGCCGCCTTGGCGGGAGGCGAATCCGCGGTCGGCGACGCGGCGGACGGCAGATCGGCGCGGAACGCGTCGACGGCCAGCAACCGCTCGACAGCCGCATCCCAGGAATCGATCCGCCGCGGCTCGCGGAGTTGGTCGGCGAGCCAGCGGGCAACAGCGCGATGATCGGCAACCGTCGCGGGTCCGCGATTCGCAACCGCCTCGACGCGTTCTCGCAGCTTCGCAATCGCCGCGCGGCCAGCGTCGTCGAATGGCTGGAAGCGTTCCAGTTGGCGGCGAACGGATTCGAGCACGTCCGCAGTGGAAACTCCACCGGAGGACGCGGCGGCCGCCCCGACAGTCGGCTCTGCTATCGGCCCCGACAACAGCGTTTCCACCGACTCGAGACTCGGACGAGGCGAGCCCTTACGTGAAGCCGCTCGCGCCGCCCGTGGACGGGGGCCGGTCGGCGGCGACAAGGCATGATGGCAATCGCCGCAAGCGAACTGCGCGAAGTCGGGCGACGCCAGCGCGGCGCGATGCTCTAGCTGATCCAGCGTTCGGCGAGCGGCAGCGACTTGGCCCGCGAACCACTGATCAAGGTGTTGGAAGCGGGCTCCCTCGGCGGTTTGCCGCTTGGAAGCAACCGCGCGTTCGTCCCAATGCTTGGGGTAGTTCGCCAAGAGCGAATCGAGTTCGAAAAGCATCCGCGGGTGGCCGGCGGCGATGAGGTCGTGATTGACATCAAACACACGTCCGCTCGCGCGTTTCGGACCAAGGTGGCACGAGCTGCACAGATCTCCGCGAGCGGCCGGCGATGCGCCGTCAACCGTGGACTTCGCAGGGAAGGTTGAAAGATAGTGGCCGGCCGTCCATTCGGCCGAGTCGCTGGGATGGCATGAGCCGCAGGTCACTCCGGCCAGCGTCTCGATCGGTGCTTCCGGCTTTTGCGACGTCGCGTGGCAACCGATGCAGCGTTCGGCCAGGAACCGCGCGTACGCCGCTGGATCAGGCCCTTCGATTGCGGCAGACGCGGCGGTGTCAGCCGTGCCTTGAGAGGCTCGAAGCATGCTCGTCGGCGCGCCTTCCTGCTCGGCTCGCTGCAAATTGTCGTAGATCTCCACGGAGCGCGGCGAGTAAAGCACGGCGAAGGCGCGGCGATGGGGATCGAACAGCGACCACGCCGTGGCGGCGGAACGCCAATCGCGGACCTCACCTGCCACAGGGTCGCCGTGGCAGGCGGAAGCCGAGCACCCTGTGGAAGCCGGCGGCGCCGGCGAGTTAGGTGCGGCCGACAACTGGCTCGCCGCCACCACCGCGGGCGAAGGGACTGCCGCACGGACTGCCGAAGGAACCGACGCCGGGACCGCCGAAGATGCAGTCGCTGCCTGAGGCGCGGCGAACGTCGCGCGGGACGCGGAAGGGGCGCCGTCCGGGACAACCCGCAACGCCAACACCAAGCCAGCCACACACAGTCCCGCGGCGAAGCGGCGGACAAGTTTACGCGGGGACAGCATCACGGCGTTGTCCCCTCGGCAAGTTCCGATCGGTAAAAGCGGCCATCGAGCCACTCGCGGGCGCTAATTCGGCGCGCCGGCGGCGGCGTGTGCGAGGGGGCGCCGTGTCCGTGCGGCGGATCGTTGGCAGCATGATAGCGATGGCACGTCACGCAATCCGCACGAACCGCGACGGACGCCTTCGTCTGAGCCGGCGAATCGCCATGGCACTGGCGACAGTTGTCAATTCGCGGGATCTTCGGCTTGGCATCATCGATTGGCGGCTTGCCGCCCGCGGACCACTCGAACGAAGACGATTCATGGCACGCATCGCAGCGCAACGCGCGATGCGCGGCATGGTCGAAACCGCCCTTGGATAACCAGATCGCGGGAATCTGTGTCGGGCCCACCGCGAGCAGTTCACTGTCCGTCGCCGCCGCAACTTGGGCCGTGCCGCGCGACGCGTCTGCCGCGGAAAACGGATGGCATTTCCCACAGTGGCTTTCCGCCGCCAATTGCAATTCGGCCTGTCGAACGCGGGCCGCCGCGGGAATCGCTTCGAGACTGGTGCCCGTCGATTGACCAGCATCGTTGCTCCGCAGCGAACGGCCGGGCACGGCGCGGCGTGGAACCAGCGGACCGTCACCGGGAGTGCCGCGTGCAACGCCGCCACCGGTCGCGGTGCTCGAATCGCTTTCGGCGGCCAAGAACGCGCCGCGGAGAAGGCCGCGGATCGTGTCCGGCGACGAACCATGCGGAATCGACGCGCGAACAGCACCACGCGAGCCTTCCACCGTTGCCGCAAGGTCGGCGTCATGGCAAGACGCGCAGTGACGCTCGTAACGGATCGGCAACGCGTAGGCGCCGGTGGCCGGCACATTCCCGCTCACCAGCGGACTCGAAGCACCGCTCTGCGGACCACCCCGTTTCGCAGCGGACTCTGTTGATGCGGACTCTGTCGCAGCGGACTCTGTCGCAGCGGACTCTGTTGTTGAGTTCTCAAGCGAACCGGTCGTTGAACGGGTGGAGGCGAGACGGCCCGAGGTTTCTTCGAATTCGTGGCACGCCGAGCAATCGAGTTGCACCACGGTATCGGGTGACGCGTCCTGGGCGTAACCAAGGAGATTCCAATACGACTTGTGGATCGTGCCGAGTCGTTTCAAGGCGGAAGGTTTCGCGTCCCGCGGGTACTGCCCCGGAAGCAGGTGCAATCGATGATTGAATTTGACTCGACCCGGATCAGCATGATCCAAGGCACGGAAATCGGGATGAGTTGCCCAGGAGGCGACATTCACCGCCGGAGTCGCGGTGGCCAGCGTGGAGTGGCCGGCGATCTCCGCATGGCAGGCGATGCAACGTTCGCTGGCGACTTGCTTCAGATCGGCGTCGACGCCGGCGTGATCGTGGTGGCAGGAAGCGCAAGTTTCAACTTGGTCGGCGATTTGACGGGGATGGTGGGTCGCCGCTGGGTGGCAGGCGACACATTTTTGTTCGTTCAGCAACCGGGCCGGCTTCGTTCCGCCCGTCAACCATTGTCGCAGGGTCTCGCTGCCACCGGCGTGCGGGTTGAGTGGCGTACCCGGTTCGTGGCACGCATCGCAGCGGTCGTTCCAAGCCGCGTGGGCTAGCGTCACATGGCCCGGCGAGAACTGGCGGGCCGCCGCGCCGCTCCGATACCCCGCCACGACCCAAACCGCGTAGGCCGCGCCCACGATGGTCGCGAGCGC
Organism: uncultured Planctomycetaceae bacterium; assembly: GCA_903921945.1. Classification (GTDB taxonomy): domain Bacteria; phylum Planctomycetota; class Planctomycetia; order Pirellulales; family Pirellulaceae; genus CAIXSC01. The sequence goes on along the minus strand of CAIXSC010000173.1, from coordinate 24,868 downwards.
CGCGAGCATCCACTTCGCGCGATCGAGAGCGGTCCACCGCTTGTAATAATCGAGCGGAATGCGGAGCGCTCGCTGCTTCGCCGGTGATTGCGGGGGACCGACAGGTGGACTCATAAACGGTTTCGCCGGGCGAGGATGCTGGGGCGATTATGCATACAGCAGGGCGCCAAAAACGTGAGCGACCAACAACCACATCAGCGCCACCGACAGCGGCAAGTGGACCGACAGCCAACAGTGCAAAACGACATGCAGGTTCTTCTGCCGTTCCATTTGCCGACGTTGCAGGCAGAGCGACTCAATCTGGTCGATCGCAGGGGCGGCGTCGCGGACAACCCGACGCCGCAGGTCTTCGAAATACCAGCGAATCCGCGCGACCGATGAGAAATCGGCCGACGCCGCCCGGCCAGTCGAGAGGAAGGCGACAACCTGATCGCGAAGCGCCGCGTGCAGCTCGGGGGAGTCGGCCGCGAGCGGTTTCTCAAGTTCACCGTGCGGTGTGGGCGTGACGATCGTGCCCACGCGGCGAGGCGCGCCGACCACCAACACATCGCCCGCCACACCTCGCTCGGCGGCGAATTGCGACTCGAAGTCGTCCCACAGACCACGCGGTCCGGGTCCGGCGTAACGCTGCGCTAACCGCACCGCGTCCGCCGCGAACTGCCGCCCCACGGTGTCGATCTGTGAATAGATGGTCTCTTCAGGAATCGAATCGGTGATGAGTCGCGGCAAAATGTTTTGAAGCACCAAACCGGCCGCGCCGCTGGCGATCACCAACGCGAACAGCCACGCCAACGCGGTGGTCAGAGGTCCGCCGAACTGGAAGCCGCTATGCAAAAAAACCAGGGGCACGGCGAGCAAACCGAGCCAAATATGGGCGGCCATCCAAGCTTTCGCCGAGCCGATCGATAGGCCGAGAATCCGCCGACGCGTGCGGAACCAACGCGTTTTGCGCCCTACGAGCGCGAATTCAAACAGGCAAATGATGCCCGCGACAACGCCAAGCACCAAGCCGACGCGGGAACCGCCGCCCGGGAGCGCTCCGATCAACCGCCATTCCCACACGTACGCTAGGGCACTGGCCGCGAAGGCCACAATCGCCAACGCCAGCCAACGCGCGTGAAGGCTGCGAAACGTGTCCCGATGGAATAGCACTGTCCGTTTCCCCAGCCGCTTTCCTAGCGAATCAATCCCTTCTCGACCGCGAAACTGTAATCGGTTCCGCAGTGGAATGTCAAATGCGAAGCCCCCCTGCGGTCGCGCGAATCCCCGGAACATCCCGTGGCCGCGGCGATGGCCGCCGACTCGCCGGCCACTTCCAACAGGTGCCCTTGCGACGTCGAATTGGCCCGTTTCAACGCTGTCGGAGAATCCATATTCCACGGTGAGTGGCAATCGCGCTGCTCCCGAGCGAGAGATTCCCCGGACGGCTTCCGCTGCGATGGCTTTTTTCGGACGCCCCGCAATAAACCGGGGACGGCGGACGTTACTCTGTTGCGTTCAGCCATCGCCGAGTTTCGTGCGCGCAGCGTTCGCTCGCGCGGCGACTAGCTTCACGTTCCGTATGGGGATGCTCCGATGAGCGGCTCGTCACTTCACGCAGAAAACGACTCGGCTGGCCCTGGCATGAGTTTCCGTGCAGCGGCCAAGCCGCACGTCGCGCTTTGCCAGTCGGAACTGCGCCATTCGGGATTGCGTGATGCGGGACTGCGCCAGGCGGGACTGCGCCAGGCGGGACTGCGCCAGGTGGGAATGCGCCAGGTGCGAGTTCGCATCCGCAGGCATTCGTTGCTACTTGCGATTGTTTGGCTCGGTGCCTGCCTGATGCTGGCGAGCGGCGGCGAACGGTGCGTTCACGCTGAGGATTGGCCCGGGTTTCGTGGACCGGGCGGTCTGGCCGCGAGTCGCGAAACGGGTTTGCCGCAAACATGGTCGAGCCGCGAAAATCTTGTCTGGCGAGTTGCTTTGCCGGGTGCGGGCTCGTCCAGTCCGATCGTGGTGGGCGACCGCGTGTTCGTGACGAGCTATAGCGGTTACGGAGTGCCCGAAGGAACGGCTGGCACGGCAGCCGGGCCGGCCACGTCGGATATCGCTCGCCTGGAACGGCAATTGACCTGCTTCGAACTGTCGACCGGCAAACAGTTGTGGACCCGGTCGGTCAAAGGCCAGGGGCCCGAAGACGCGTATCAAGGCTTCATCACGGAACATGGCTATGCGAGCGGAACGCCGGTCGCCGACGGCGAACGGGTCTACGCCTTCTTCGGCAAGGCGGGCGTGCATGCGTTCGACTGGGACGGGAAACCGCTCTGGAGCGCCGATGTCGGCAAGGAATCCAGCAATCGGCGTTGGGGAACCGGGTCGAGCTTGGTATTGCACCAAGAAACGTTAATCGTGAACGCGTCTGAGGAAAGCCAATCGATCCGCGGTTTTGATCGCCGCTCGGGGAAGGAAATATGGAAGGCCAGCGCCGCCGCGTTGGAACTCGCCTACGGCACCCCCACACTGACGAGCGTGGCGGGACAAACCGAGGTCGCGATCGCCGTTCCCGGCGAGGTCTGGGGATTGAATCCGGAAACCGGCAAACTCAAGTGGTTCGCCGAACATGGGTTGACTGGCAACATCAGTCCGAGCGTTGTCGCGGATGGCGAAACCTTATATATCTTCGGCGGCTTCCGCGCTGCGGGCAGTCTGTCTGTGCGAGCGGGCGGCAATGGCGATGTCACACGGTCCCACCTCGGCTGGACCGGACGCAACAGCTCGTACGTCGCCACCCCCGTGCTCGTCGACGGCCATTTGTACTGGATCGACGATCGCGGACAGGCATACTGCGTCGCGGCGAAGACCGGTGAATTGGTGTATCGCGAACGTGTGGAAGGGCTCACCGCCAGCGGTCGGCCGGTGTACGCATCGCCCATCGCCGCCGACGGCCGGCTCTACATCCCTTCCCGTTGGCACGGCGTCCTGGTGCTCGCCGCCAAACCAAGCTACCAACTGCTGGCCCGCAACCAATTCGACGGCGATGAAAGCGACTTCAATGGCTCGGTAGCCATCAGCGGCGGCCGCATTCTCCTCCGTTCCGATCGCTATTTGTATTGCGTAGGCCAGACCGCCAAGTAATTCCACCGTCGACATAAATCGTTCGTTTCTAGTCAACCATAATAGGGTGCAGGCAATGCAAAAATGGATAGCAGGATTTGGCGCGGCGGCGGTCGCGTGCGGAACAGTGTTGGCCATCGCACAGCCACCAGGAAAACCTGACGGTGGCGACCCCGGAAGGCCGCCAGGTGCCGGCCCCGGACGCGGCGGCCCCGACCGTCCACAAGGGCCGCCGCCCGGCGGCCCTCAACCGGGCGGCCCTCCAGGTCCACGGATGGCAAGTCCACTGATCGCGGCACTGGACGCCGATCGCAACGGCGAAATCTCGGCCGAAGAGCTCAAGAACGCGGCAACCGCTTTGGCCACCTTGGATCGGAATCGTGATGGCAAACTGACCGAAGACGAATACCGACCGCAAGGCTTCCGTCCGGGCTTTGGCGGACCGGGGGGACCAGGCGGACCCGATGGCGGCCCGCGACCACCGCGACCAGAAGGCGGACCCGACGCCGGCCCGCGACCACCGCGGCCGGAAGGCGGACCCGATGGCGGACCACGACCACCGCGGCCGGAAGGCGGACCCGATGGCGGACCGCGACCACCGCGGCCGGAAGGCGGACCCGACGCTGGCCCGCGACCACCGCGGCCGGAAGGCGGACCCGAAGGCGGACCGCGACCACCGCGGCCGGAAGGCGGACCCGATGGCGGACCACGACCACCGCGGCCGGAAGGCGGACCTCCAGCCGGCCCCGATCCCCAACGCATGATGGATCACGCGATGTCGTTCGATCGCGACAAAGACGGCAAGCTCGGCGCTGAAGAGTTACGCGCCTTCATTGATGATTTCGTTCGTCAGCACGCTGGCCCCGGCCGGCGCGGCCCAGGCGGACCTGGCCAAGGTGGGCCCTTCCCCGGAGGCGGCGGTCCTGGAGGCGTTGGCCCAGGCGGTTTCGGTCCTGGAGGTCCAGGGCCCGGAGGTCCGGGGCCTGGCGGTCCGGGTGAACGCGGCGCAGGGCCCGGCGGCCGACCCGGTCCCGGCGTCGAGCGGCCCGAACGGCCGCGTCGTCCCGAGTAGGAATTTTGGGGCGTCAAGCCATGGCCACTCGCGACAATCATCCTTCACCGCCGAGCTGAAGACGCAGGCAGAGCCGCGATTTGTTCTCGCGGCGCTGATCTCGGGGCCGGCCCGGCCTTCGCCTACGGCTCGGCGGTAAACGAGGTGGCGGTAAACTTTAGCGGTGAAATTGACAGTGAACGCGGCGGTTCTTTGTTTACCGCTATGCGAAAAACGCAGGCAGTGCCGCAAGCCGCGATTTGCTCTCGCGTCGCTGATCTCGGGGCCGGCCCGGCCTTCGCCTACGGCTCGGCGGTAAACGAGGTGGCGGTAAACTTGAGCGGTGAACGCGGCGGTTCTTTGTTTACCGCTTGGATTGCCGCGAAAACTCACCGAACAAGCCCCAAAGAGCCCCAAAGAGCCGCAAAGAGCTCGGGCTAATGGCGATCGCCCATTTGTGTTGGCTGCCATAGTCGGAAGCCTCGAAAACAAAGCCTTGCGCCATCAAGCCACAAGCGATTGAGATCGAGTTCCTTCCGACTCCGTCCGCCGCGGGCGAAGACTGTCGCTTCGAATTAGGCGGTCCAGGTCTCGCCGCGCCAGTGGATTTCGGGCGTTTCACGGATTACGCCCGCGATCGCCGCCTCGTAGCCGAACGAACGAGCGAGTTGTACCAACGCGGACGCAGCCCCTTGATCGGCCGTCGCACAAAGGAAACCGATTCCCCGATTCCACTGTTCGCAGGCGGTCCGTTCGTTTACCAACGGTCCGGTGGCCATCGGGTATCGTTGAGCCAATTCCAGCAGTTGCGGCACCCCCGCCGGATCGGGAAAGACAGCTTCGATCGCCGCACCAAGGCCCGTGCCGGCCAGCGTTCGTTTCACTTTCAAAGGAATTCCCCCGCCCGTCACATGCGTGGCGGCAATGATCGGAACCGCGACCGGTCCATCGACTCCACCCTGAGCGGCCGCGATCGCCGGCGAATAGATCGTGGCGGGCCGCGAGAGTTGCTCGGTTAGTTCCGCGAACCGCTCGTGCCACGGGACAATCAGTTGTTCGCCCAACCAAGGTTGCTCGGCTAGCAAAGCGACGTTCAACTGGCGGATCGTCTCCACCGGCAGTCCGCTACGACTCGCCAAACGCGATTCGAGCCATTCCGCGCGAGTCACGCCTCGTTCCGCGAGATAGGCGTGCTCCAACACGGCCCGCGCTCGCGTCAATCCGTTACTGCGGATCGATGACTCGCGGAAGGCCACCAGCGGCTGCCCTGGGCGAAGATTCTCCGGTCGAAACGCTTTCGCCTCGTGGACCAACGCCAGCGCCACGGCGTTCCAGTTCAAACGCGATCCGCCCGGTCCAGGGACACGATAGCCGAGCTCCGCCGTTTCTCCATTGATCAGCGGAAAACGCCCAGCTTCGCATGCCGCCCGCATTCCGTTCGCCAAAGCGGCCACGAATTCGGCGTTGGCGGCGCTATTGACGTCCACGCAATTGACGATGCCCAGCGTGAACTGGCCATGCCGCGCCGCATCGTCAGCCACCATCGCCACGACGTCGAACGCCGGCCGCTCGAAGTAACGATAGTCGCCCGTCGCGTCCGCCAAACGCTCGGCGAGTTCCGGTTTCGTCCCCGTGCCATCGCTATTCACCGCCAGCCGATGCGATCCGAATGGCAAACGAACGCCGCCGGGGCCGTCCACAGGCCGATAGGCCGGGTCGGGAAACAGGTCGCGAGTGGCTCGGGCCACAGCCGCGAAACTGCCGCCGGCCAGTTCCTTGGCGTCCACAACCACGGCCTTGGTTTCGCCGGGGGAAACGTCCGCCGACGCGTTTGGCTTGACAGAACCGGTCTGGCCCGGCTGACCATGAGTAACGGGCAGCGGCGTGGAATCGGAAGACGGCATTCACGGAATCCAGAGGAAAAAAGGACGCTCGGGGCGCCGCGACCTCGCCCCGCGTGGCGTCGAACAGGCTACTCGCCGCGGACGAGCCGCCGGCGGAACAGCGTGTCCCCCTGGCAACATTCACACGGTTTCAGTTCGTACATCGCGATCGCGCAGACTTCGCACCAATAGTCCAGTTCAAACTTTCCAGTCTTCTCCACCGAGTAGACTCGCAAGGTTTGCAAGAACGGGGAGACGCGGTAGCGACGCACTGTCAATTCCAGGTCGCACGCCCGCAATCGCGGGTCGTTGCGGAATCCGCGTCCCCGCACATCTTCCAAGAGCGGCAGTAGCTGTCCGTCGGCCGTCTCCAAAGCCAAAGTTCGCTCACGGGCCTCGTCGACACACTTTACTCCCGCGAGCCGCTGCATCGCCTCGCCGAAGAAGACAACCCGGCCGCGGACCGTCTCGACCGTAAACCGCGGAGCTCCCTCCGCAGGCGCCATCGGGGCCTTGGCGGCGGTCGCCGTTTCGGCCGCGGCTGACGCCGTCGGAGTTGTCGCAAGCGCCTTCCCCGTCGCGGAAGTGGCTGGAGTGGCCGGAATGGTTGGGGTGGCCGGAATGGCTGGAACGGCTGGAATGCCAACGGGGTCGTCCGCCCATGCCGCAGCGGCCAACAAAGCCACTGCGGGGGCGAAAAACGCGGCAATCACGCAACGAGGTAACGGCACAGGTCGGCGCATCGAATCAGTCGCTCGCATGTCCCACAACGACGAGATCAAGGGGCAGCTTTCCGAGCTTGTCGCCCGTCTTGGACTGGCCCACGACATGAACGATCCACCATTCGGCTTGTTCGTTGTGGCGGATCGAAAGCGAAGCCGTTTCGGCCGCATCCGTCCGGTGCAAGGAGAGCAGCAGCGGATGGCTGGCGCCGGCGGCAGCGGCCCCCTTCTTGGCCAAGGTCTTGTAGTCGAGCGGTTCCGCGGACTGCTCGTCCGCTGCTTTGACGAGCACAAGGAAATCGCGAATCGGCGAGGTGCCGACGTGGGCCCCGTCCACCGGTTGCAGTCCGTAACGCAGCGTGTAGACGCCATCGGCGACGACTTGATCGCGGAAATCGCTTCCCTTGCGGGGATAACGAACCACGCCAATCACTTGGCCAAGCTGGAAAGGATACAGCACATCGCCCTTCGGCTTGGCGTCGGCCGCGATCGACCATTCCTTGCAGAGCCACACTTCGCAAACCACGCGCGAGGCGCCACGCACCACGCGAAACGATGGACCGCCTAGCAGATCTGCGATCGCGGGCGGCAAGGCATCCTTCGGCGGAGCGGCATCGTTCGGTTCGACTTTGTGGTCCACCGCGTACGCCGACGGGACCCATGCCAGCGTCGACACCGCCGTGAGGGCGAACACGGCGCCGATCACGAACGAGGCCTGGGTGACTTGTCGCCAACGCGGCGCGATGATCGCGGAGCGGGAAAACATCCGAGAATCTCCGGTTAGAGGCAGGAATACGAGCGGCGGGAAAACCAGCACAGTGGAGGCAACGGGCGAACCGACTCGAGGGCGAGTTGGTCGAGCGGCGTTGAAAAAAACCGCTCGACCAAAATCCAACCGAACATCACAACCAGCGACTCGCGAGCCTCTTCGGCACGCGAGTCCTACAGGTTGAACTCGCCCAGGTAGGCGCTGCGGCTGTTCGGGAGCGACCAACGGTTACCGAGCCCACGACCGCGGAACTCGGCTTCCGTGCAGACACCGGCCGCGAAGTGTTTAAGGGCGGTTAGCGGCGGATAGTAGGCGACTTCATTGGTGCAAATGCAGTCGTTCGGCCGTGCTTTCCGCGTCAAGACGTTGACCCACGAGCCGGCCTTCACCTTTCCCACCAGCGTGCCCGGATCGACCGAGACTTCGATCGGCAAAGCCTCCATGCGGACGATGGAACGCCCCGCTTTCCCGGTCTGCTTTTGAGCGAACGCGACGAGCGCCTCGCGCTGGACCGGAGTGGCACGCTCATCCACAATGACCAGTGATTTGATCGATTCCGGAGCGTCCAGGCCACCGAAGCCGAGCGTCTCCGATGCCCGCACCACCATGACCACATTCAGGCCCGACAAATCGACGCCGTTAAAGCGGCCAGCGACGATCCCCCACGCCATCACGGCGTCTTTGCCGGTCAACGCCATCTCCGCGTTGGCGAAGCAGGGACCAGTGAAGACTTGGCACGAACGACTCTCGACGTAGTAGCCCTGGACCTCGCCTCGCTGCGCCGATTTTGGCTCGCGTTTCTCCGCGTCGGCGGACGGCGCCGGAGCCGTGGCCGGAGCCGTGGCCGCCTTGTTGGCCGCCACCACACGTTCAACGGCAAATCCGTCCAGCGGCGCAAAGCCAGCAAACAGGGTGAGGATGGCGGCGGCCGCCGGCACCACGGAGTGGAGAAAGCGACCCGTCCAATTTCGCCTGCGACGTGCCATGGAATTCCTCCTCGCATCAAGAATTGAAGACCAACGGAAAACGTAGCCCAGATCCGTTCACGTTCGGGCATTCAAATGCCACATTTCCAACAATGCGGCAGTTTAGCCCTTCCCCGCCCCGCCGTCCATTGACGACGGCTCGCAACAACCGCCCGTCTCCGCGGGCCATCGCAGCGGGCCATGGCGCAACGGCCCGTCCCCGCAGGCCATCGCAGCGATCTATCGCAGCTCCCTATCGCAGCGTCTATCACGCAGCGGCCCATGGCGCAAGCGACCCACGATCGGAGGCCCCTGGAAACATGGATGGGGAAAAAGGGCAAGCGCGGGGCATGAGGGGTCGTTTGAGCGGTCGCTCGACGAGCGATTGCCGCCCGAATCGGCGTGTCGTTCAACGAACCCCGTTCACACCGGCAGTCGTCGCTGCCAGATACCCCATTGGCCGTGATTCTCGTCCACTTCCACTCGCAGCTCCGAGGGAACGAAGCCGCAGCGACCGCGTAGCGCGTCAAGCAATCGTTCTCCAAGGTATTTTGCCAGCAGTTCCGCGGTGGTTTGTGCGAGCGGCAGCAGGGCGCAGTCGCCGCGGGGGAAGACCCAGCGACGGTCCTCGAAGCGCGCTTCGACTTCGCGTTCCCCCACGTCAACTCGGATCGCGGGATGTTCGAGCGGCAGCAACATGCGGTGATCCAGTTCGTCGGTCAGGGTCCGCAGCTCGTCCCGCAACGCGATGAAGTCGACCACGTATTGGTTTCCATCCAACGGCCCGGCCACCTCGACCGCCACCGCGTAGTTATGGCCGTGTAGCCGTTCGCAAATGTTGCCGTTGAACGTGATGAAGTGCGCCGCGCTGAAGACATGGCACTCTTTGGTCAGCCGCACGCGAAACGTTTCTTCCATCGCCCTTCCCTACCGTAAATCACGTCGACACCCGCTCGCGGAAACGGCTCTCAGACACGGCCGCCAACCCACGATGCCGACCCGCGATGCCAGCTCACGTTGCCAGCTCACGATGGCCGCTTTTCAAGCCCTGTCAGCCGTTGGCCGCCTTGTAGAGATTCATGGTCAAGTGTGCTTGCCCCTGGTGGTGCGCTTCGTGCCACGCGAGCAGATCGAGCACGGTTGCGAGTGTCAATTGCCGCTGGGACAAGGCGGGGGAAATCCAGCCGAGCTGGCTTTCGTTGAAGGTGGCCAGGGTTGCGAGCAAACAGGCGCGGGATTCGTCCAGCACTCGGCGGATCATGTCGAGCGATGGAATGTCGTCATCGGGTACGCTGCCGCCGCGAAACCGGGCGACGAGCGCGGCGTCCTTGGGCTGCGAACCGGGCACGAGCCGTTCCGTCGCGAACAACTCTTCGGTCACGCCGACGTGCATCAACTGCCATGCGATGTGCGCTCGCCCTGGTCCGGGCCGAAACCCCAACACCCGGATCGGGTCCGGTTCGGCGGCTACTCGTTCGAGCAACGCGAGCGTGCGAGACCGGTAAAACGCGTATGTGTCCAGCGCGATACGAAAGCGATCCATGATCGATCCTCGGGAGGAACGGAAGGTGGTTCCCAGTGGCGGTTCCGGCCGCCTGCGGCATCCGCTGGCGGCCAACGAGCGGCCGCCTTTATAATCGCCAAGGCCCAGGAGGAACCATGCCTGTCCAGATGATGCTCGCCCGAATCGTCCTCAACGAGATCACCAATCGCAACCTGATCTTCCTCCGGGAAGTCGATGGCGACCGCCAGTTTCCCATCGAGATCGGGATGTGCGAGGCGAAAAGCATCGATCAACGCGTGAAGAAACTTCACAAGACGCTGGTTCCGCCCCGGCCGCTCACGCACGACTTGATCGTCCAAATCGTTCAGCAGATGGGCGGCAAACTGGAAAGCATCCTGATCACCGAGTTGCGTAGCGACACCTTTTTCGCACTCATCCGGGTCCGCCGCGACGGCGAACTGCTGGAACTGGACGCCCGCCCCTCCGATGCGATCGCCGTCGCCGTCAGTTGCACCCCGGCGCTGCCGATTTTCGTCGCCGAAGAAATCCTCGACGCGGTGGCCAACTAAGGAAGCAAGACACCATGAATATCGATGAATTCCTCGGACTGTATCGTTCCCAGCGTGCGTCCGCGATCCTGCGAACGTCGAACGTCGATTTGGCCAGGGAGGCGATGCGAGCCGCCGTGCGCGGCGGATTTCGCGTGATTGAGTTCACCTTGAGCATTCCCGGCGCGGTCGACTTGATCGCCGAATTCTCCCGGGATTCCAATCTGGTGGTGGGTGCGGGAACCGTGCTGACCGTCGAAGAAGCTCGGGCGACAGTGGCGGCCGGGGCGAAGTTTCTCGTCGCCCCGGTGATCGATCCAGCCATCATTGCCGAGGCGGCTCGATTGGGCGTGGCGATGATGCCCGGATGCGCTACACCCACGGAAATGCTGCAAGCGTATCGCTGCGGCGCGGCGTTGCAGAAGCTGTTTCCCGCTCCGGGCACGGGACCGGTCTGGGTCCAACAAACGCTCGGCCCGCTGCCGTTCCTGCGGATTGTCCCCACGAGCGGCGTGACGCTCGAAAACGCCGCCGCCTACCTCAAGGCGGGCGCGTTCGCTGTCGGTTTCGTCAATAGCCTTTTCGAACCGGCCGATGTCAAAGCCGGTCGCTGGGACGTCATTGAAGCCCGTGCCAAAGCGATGCTCGATGCCGTGAAATCCTGAGGCCCGTCCGACAGCCACAATCCAGTGCCAACTCGGCGAGCATCCAGCCCTGTTCTTGAACCCTGCCTACTGGAACTCGTTCACCGCGTTCCTGCGCGAGCCGTTTGGTAGAGCGGTAAGTAACGGTAGTAGACTTCGAGTGACAGGGCGGAAAGCGCCGTGCTGAAAACCCGGCCGCCGTGCGTGCCCCAGACGGTATCGGGATCCCAGCTCCCGCGGAGCGGACCGGCCGGATGTTGGCGGGCGAGCAGTTGGCGTTGCAACGCTGCATTCCAGCCCCGCCAGGAATCGCTTTGCGTCTGGAATTGGGCGAGCGTTCCGTAGTACCAGTAGTAATGGTTGTCAGGGCCGACGCCCGGCGGTTCCTGGGCGACAAAACGGAGCGCCTCGCGAGCTTGCGCAGGCTGGCTGTCATCCAGCAGAATACGGCAGAAGAGCGCTTCGGCCGTCATCGTGCGGCTGGGGCGCTCGCCAGGACGATAGCTGGCCAACCCCGAGTCGGTTCCAGAGCTGACCGAGCGCAGAAACTTGCGGGCCCGCTCCCACACGGTGGGCGGGATCGGAAGTCCAGCGAGTTGAGCGCTTTTAAGCGACATGAGTTGCCAGCCGAATTGACTCGTGTCGCCGGAGTCGCCGGGGCGGTAACGCCATCCGCCACCGTTCGGGTCCTGCGCGCGAACCGTATAGCCGATCGCGGCGTCGAGCGCGGGGCGAAGTCGGGCGTCGCCGGTCAAAGCGTACGCTTCGCTGATCGCCAACGTCGCCATGCCGTGGCAATACATCCGGGCGAAGAGGTCCGCGCTGCCGGCCAGTTCGCCATCGGCGCGTTGAATCCGCAACAGGTACTCAAGGCCATGCTGCACGGATTGACGTCGCCCGCCTTCGAGGTGCGTTTCGCCGGCGCCAAGGAATGCCAGAAGCGCCAACGCGGTGAGTCCCGCGTCAGCATGGGCGCCAGCGCCGCCGCGATCCTGGCCCAGGACTCGGGCCTCGCGGCCCGCTCCGGTCGCCGCGGCCGCCCAGACCCCCTCGGGCGTCTGCTGCGCCGCCAGCCAATCCAGCGCTGCCTCGACGGCCGCCTCCGTGTCCGCCGAACCACCTTGCCGCAAGGCGTTTTCGAAACGTCGATTCAACTGGCGATTGCGGTAAGCGAGCGGCACGGCTGGCGAAACGGCAGTCGTTGGCGCGGGACGAGGCTCCGCTGGCGGCTGCGATTCCGTCGGTCTCGAGTCGTTCGCAGCCGTTCGCAACGGCTCGCGGTTGGCAGGCTCCGCGTTCTGCCTCTCGGAATCGGTATCAGGTCGGTCTTGAGCGGCCTTGGATTCAGCGACATTGGCTTCAGCACGATTGGCCTCAGCAGCACTCGCCTCAGCGGCTTTGGCTGCCTCGGGACTGTTGGGAGCGTCACTGGCTTCAGCGTTACTGGCTTCAGCGGCACGAGCTTCAGCGTCACTTTTTCGGGCGGGATTCGTTGGCGCGTAACGGTCCTCGGTGTCGGCTGCGGCGGCACTGGCAGTGGCGGTGGCGGTGGCGGGATCGTTCGGGGTGTTTGGGACACGGTCCGTAGCGGACGGATCGTTCGGGTCGGCGGAATGCGAGGGATCAACGAGTTCGGTGGGACCGGCGGGCAAGGCGGCGACGATCGCGGTCGGCGATACGGTCGGCGATACGGCCGGCGATACGGCCGGCGATACGGCCGGCGATACGGCCGGCGGTGGGGCCGTGTTCGACGGGGAAACGCTCGGAGGGGCCGCTTTGGAAGCGGCGACCGCGCTGGGCGTGACGTCCGATTCAGCGATCGATTCGACCTTCGGCGAGGCGTCGATGTCTTGGCCAGTCGCGGACTCGCTGCTGTTCATCGCGTCCGACGCTGTGTCGTTGGCTTCGAACGACCGGGGTTGAGGCTCCGCAGCGGCAGCGGACTCGGCGACCGAATTGGCGTCGTCAAGTAATTGCAAAGCGATGACGACTTCGCCAGCCATGTCGCCGCCCGCGCCCGGACCGGCGTCGCCATGGGGCAACCGTATCGCGTAAGCGTAGATGGTTAGCAGCAAGTGGGCGACAACCGAGAGGCTGACGCAGATGAGCAGCGGCGGCGATTCGCTCCACCGGGTTCGGGCCAGCACGGCCGGGGCCAGCAATAGCGCGAACAGGCCGCTCCAAATCAGGTAATGACTGAAGGAACCAGTCCATTCGGCGAACAACATCATGCCGGCGATCATCGGGAGACGCTTTCGCCGGAGGCTACGCCAGGGGGAGCGGCCGCGGAACGAACATTCTCCGGTCGAGCGGATGGCTCGACACGAACCGCAATCCCCAAATCCGCAATACCCGCGACTCGGCAGGCGGAAAGCACTCCAGCGGCATGTTTGAGCGCGCCGTCGCCGTCGCCGCGGACCACGACCGCGATCGCCGGATTCCGCAACCGTTCCGCACGCAGGCGCGGCCCCAACTGTTCGAGCCCCAGCGGCCGGCCGTCGAGCATAATCGCCCCGTCACGCTGCACGGTAATCGTCAGTTTTGTGGGCGGCACACGGGACGGAGCCGCATTGCTCACCTGGGGCACTCGGACGTCGATTCGTTCCTCCAGCGAACTGAAACGCGTTCCAACCATGAAGAAAATCATCAGGTTGAACACGATGTCGATCATCGACGTGAGATTGAGCGATGGCTGTTCATCGAGTTGCGTTTTCAGGGGCATAGCGGCGATTCGCTCCTAGGCTGCCCGATCCCGCGATCGCTCGCCCGCTTTGTCACCACTACGCTCGGCATTCTTTTCCGCCTTCTCCGCAACTCGCTCGACAGCTCCTCTGTCCGCCGCCTTGTCACCCGCCTTGTCACCCGCCTTGTCACCCGCCTTTTCCGCCGCTTTCTCGGCAGTCTTGTCAGCCGCCTTGTCGCCTGAGCGTTTGCCACTGTCGCTGGAACCGGTGCTTGGCTCAGCGGCCGCAGAGGCGGCACGGCGTTCGCGGCGGGCGGCGCGAAGCCGGGCGGCGTCGAGTTTCGCCTCGGCGGCGATCACTTCGACGATCCGCTGTCCGAGTCCGTCGATTTCGACGACCAGGCTGTCGACGCGGCTAACGAAAAACCAGTAGGCGATCAGAGCCGGGATCGCGACCGCCAGTCCGCCAGCCGTCGTGAGCAACGCTTCGCCAATGCCGCCCGCCAGCATCTCCGGGCGGCCCATGGCGTCGGCCGACGAAATGTTTTGAAAGCAACTAATCATGCCGAAGACCGTGCCGAGCAGTCCCAGGAGTGGACTGACGGTCGAAATGGCGTTGAACAGCCGGATGTTGCGACGGAGGTCGTTTGTGACGCGTTCGCCCGTATCGAGGATCGCTTGTTCGACCTCGACGGCGGGCCGTCCCCACTTCTTGATCGCCGCCGCGAACACATCGGACACGGGACTCGGGTTTTCTTCGCACAGGTCGAGCGCCGATTCGCGATCCAACAGTCCATCCTGCAATTGCTCGATGAACTTGCGGGAAAACGGCCGCGGAACGACTCGACCCTTGCGAAGGCTGATGAGTCGCTCGAAGAAGAACACCACAAGCAGGAACGAACAGCCGACAATCGGGTACATCAGCGGCCCGCCATCACGAAACACCTGCAGCATGCTCTTCGAATTCGCAGGCTTGCTCCCGGAAACGTCGCCGAGGGAGGCCGGAACGGTCGGCGGTGCGTTATTGGAAACGGGCGGGGCGGCCGCGGCATTGGAGTTGGCGAGTTCGTTCGACGGATTAGCGTCCACCGCTTGACCTGCGGTCATGGAAGCATTGGCTCCCAAGTTGGGCGATGTCGGCGATTGTCCCGCTGAGAGGCTGCCGAGCGTCGCGACAAGCCCCAAGGCGGCGAGCCAACGCAGCGACAACGGAAAAGCGAGTCGACCGGACCGCGTCATGCGAGTCTGCTCCTGGCCGGAAAACCATCGGGGATAAGTCGAGCGAGCAACGCATCCTTCCCTGGATGCGGGCGGCGCCGGGCTAGACCGGTTACCAGAGACCCCCATGCCGCCTCGGAGATTGATCGGACGGAAAGCGAGGGGAACTCTACGGCTTCTCCGCGCGGCGGCCGCGACGGCGCCGTCGGTGCGAACTTCCCAGTTTCTCCCGTCGACACGCTCGTCGCGTCTTCTCATCCTTGCCGCCATCCGACATTCCGCCGCCTCTCGCGGCACGCTACCGGAAGTGAAAGCCGGAGAACCGCCCGCAAACGCTCTTGGCGATCGGACAGAAATTCCGTATCGATCAGAAGGGTTCCCCCAGCCGACTGGCACCCCTGACACAGGTACCAGCAAGGTTAGACCAGCGACCATGGGGACCGGTGAGAACTTGTCCAAGGAGGGCTAAACGCCATGTTCACGGAGGGCGGCCGGCGATCGGCGGTTTTGCTTCGCGAGTTAGCGCACCAGTGGGAAACAGGAGCCATTGACTGGCGGGAATATCGAGCGGCGCGGGCGAGTTTGCTGGCGGCACAGGCCAGCGATAGCTTCGAGCACAACACCTCCCGCTCCATGAGTTCGTCGGTAAGTGCCGGCGAAAACCGCGAGTGGCCTGCGGAGCGGGAGTCGCCGAGCGACACCGACGAGCCGCGAATTCTGTCGTTCGAAGACTTTCGCCGGATGCGGCGCGCCGACCGGTTTGAATCACGCGAAGGTGGCCGACGCCGGGCCGCCTAAGGCAACAACTTGGAATCAGGAACCGGCGGGCTCCGCTTGAAGTTCGCCGTGCAGCACACGGCGAACTGACGAGTCCTGGTGTCGCGGAAGTTCGAGCACGAATCGAGCCCCCGGCGCGAACTGCTCGTCAAACGACAATCGGCCACCGTGATCGGTGACAATCCGCCAAGCTTTGCAGAGGCCCAATCCGAGTCCACGGCCCGCCTCGCGGCCCGAGTAATACGGATCAAACAGCCGTGAACGCGCTTCGATGGGAATTCCCGGTCCGTTATCGATCACTTGGAATCCACATGTCGCGGCGGTCGGCGGCAGGGGGCCGATCTCAACCCGCCCCCCCTGCCCAAGCGCTTCCAGCGAGTTTTCGACCAGAGCGCGAAGGGCAACCAAAAGTTGTTCGCGATCCGCCATCGCAACCGGCGAGGCGGAATCAGACAAAGCCGGGGACGTGGCGAGCTGATGGCGAGCACCGTCTGTTGGTCGGCGGCACGCGTCCCAAGCTCCGCCAGGATACATGTCGGCAATTCCTCCAAGGCCACAAGCGCGGGGCGGAGCGCTGGCGGTTTCGCGAACAGCATCATATCGGTGATCATCGTGTGCGCTCGCATGGCTTGACTGGCGATGACCGCGAGTCCGCGCCGGCGTTCGGGATCCCGTTCGTCACGCATCAGCCCTTGGGCCCGCGTTGCGATATTCGCCAGCGGGTTGTTGATCTCGTGGCTCGCTCCGTAGGCCAAATCGCGAAGCGCGACCAGTTTTTGCTGAGCGAGTTCTTGGCGGAAGCGAACCGCTTGTTCCGCCGCGTCTCCCAACCTTTGAGCCAGCGCGACAAGATCGACCGCCGGACCAGCAGTCGACCAACGGGCCAATAGAGCCGACTTGATTTCCGCCGTCAGTTCCGGCAAAGCCCCAAGACGGCGTTTTCGCCGCAAAGCGGCCAAACTTTCGAGTCGGCCGCTCATCGCCTCGATGATGTTCGAATACTGGAAGTCGCTCGGCGAATCGACATTCAAGTCGCCCTCGACGGCAACGCACTGCGCTCGTTCCGTCCATTCGGCCGCATCTCCGAGCCATTCGGCGGTCCAAACTTCGCCGGTGAGGCCGGCGACGTCGGCTCGCAAGCCGCGGCGCGCCGCGCGAATCGCCCATAGACCGTCCGACCACGCAGCGGCGTCGAAACCATCGCGGTGGGTCGCGGACTCGCTGGGCGTCGCCGACCTTGGGCGAAATCCCTGATAGGCGGGCAACAATCGCGCTTCGCAGACCACTGCCAGCGAAGCCAGTTCAAGCGTGCCGCAGTCTGGCTTGAGAGACGCCGGGACTGCCGTCGCGGCACGGGATGCGGCGGGCGAGGGATGGGGCGGGCCGACCAGCGCCGCCCACAGGGCCAACGCTGGCTCCTGCACCAGCAGAGTTTCCCAACCACTAGGCCGCTCCCCCGCTCCCGCGTTCAGCCAAAGATTGGCTAGGTCGATCGACCCCAGCGGGGAGAGAGGCAAACACACGATCCGTTCGCCAAGTCGTAAGGGGGGAAGACTTAGCATGCGGACCGCGTTGGGCTAGCTGACCAAGGCTCGCTGCATATCCAGCAGCCCGCAGACTTGGTCGAGCAACCGTTCGACCGCGAACGGCTTTTGCAGGAAATCGTTGGCCCCGGCCGCGCGGAGTTCTTCCACTTTGTCCTGCTCGACCATACCGGAAATGCAGATGATCTTCACCGAATCAAGCGATTCGTCGCTACGAACTCGCTGGCAAACTTCCTTGCCGTTGATGTCGGGCAGCATGACGTCGAGCACCACGAGGTCGGGACGCAGTTCCTTGACCTTCATACCGGCGTCGAAGCCGTTATTCGCGGTGTGGACTTCGAAACGGCCATCGCGTTCGAAGGCATCGCGGAGCAGGTCGACCAATTCTTGATCGTCATCGACCAACAGAATACGGCGGCGGCTGCTCTCCAGGGCATCGGTCGGGATGCCGTTGTCACGCATGAAGGCGAACAATTGATCGCGGGGTATCCGGCGAAAACGGCTGCCTGGCACTCGGAACCCCTTCAAGGTTCCGTTGTCGAAGCAGCGGATGATCGTCTGCTGGCTAACCTTGCAAATCTTCGCGGCCTCGCCTGTGGTAAATACGGTCTTGCTACTCATGTCAGACATCCGTCCTTCCTACCCCCGCGTTGCGCCGGTCCGTGGGCAAACGACGCATCCGGCTACCCTGCCTGGATTACCGCGTGTTTGGCGTGCCCCGGCGACACTTGAGAGCGCCTGGTCCAATGATCCTTCGGTTTCAGACTCCGTGGCGTGTGCAAGCTTCCGCTCTTCCGGCTCCGGTAGAATCGGCAGTTTCCACCGTTTCTTCCCGAATTACCGAGCTTGCCAACGGACGGGATTATATCGGGTCGCCAAACACCGTCAAGATTGATTCGCCACACGCAAATCAAGAAACGATAGGCACTTGCGCAAAGACGACCCATTTCGCGAAAAAAATCCGTGGCCCGGAATTGCCCGATTCGCCGGTTTCACCATTTCACGGACGGCTTACGCGACCCACCCGAACACCCCAAGGCTTGCTGCCAGCCGACTCATCAAGCATGCTCGATTTCGACCACGACGGCCGTCGCATTGTCACGGCCGGATTCCTCGACCGCCATCCTCACAATCCGCTCGGCGGGCCCGTTCGCGGCATACGGGCCCGCGGGGCAGCGTATCGCCTCTTCCAGCCCGCGGTCCCAGAGTCCTTCGATCACGCCATCGGTGCAGAGCAGGATGCGGTCGCCGGGTTGGCACGCCAGTTCGCCGATCTGCGGGTGGATCGATTGCGCACCGGCCCCGAGCGATTGGTTCAGCACGTTTTTACGCGGGTGGAAGCGGGCTTCGCGTTCGTTCAACTGACCGCTTCGGCGGAGCCATCCCACGTAGGTGTGATCCTCGGTGATTTGGCGAATCCCGCCGTCCTTGGGCAGCAAGTAAATACGGCTATCGCCAATGTGGCCGAAGTGGGCGTAGCCGCCGACATACCAGATCAAACTGAGCGTGGAACCCATATTGTGCCCCTCCGCGTAACTTTGGCCGAGGCTGGTCAATTGTCGATGGATTCCCTGGAATAAGTCGAGCAAGCATTCGCGGATGCCGACGCGTCGATGGGCCGGCAATAACTGGAATCGTCGTGGCAACAACCGAGTGATGTTGTCCAGCGTGAACTTGCTGGCGAATTCGCCGGACCGCTCGCCTCCCATCCCATCGCTGACCGCGAAGATGTAGTCCATTCCCTTGGCGTGCGCGTCCCCTTCTTTGCCGAGGAAATACAGATCCTGGCGATTGAAGGCGATGCCCAAAAACGCGTCCTCGTTATTGGGGCGAAAACGGCCAATGTCGGTCAGGCCCGACCAACGAAGCAATTGTGGTGCGGGCGATTGCTCGGCCGTCCCCCCGGGCAGGTCGGCCGCCGAAAAGCCCGCCCCGAGCCGCTCGGCGTCGGCTTCGTCGAGAATCGTGGCGAATTCAAAGTCGATAATGCAGAACCGTCCATCCGAAGCTCGATAGGTCACATTCCTCAGGAACGGATCGTCGTGGCGGACACCATAGCTTTCCAGCTCGGCAAACAGCGACCGCAACTTTTCCTCGCTGATTTGCTGGACACGCGCTCCGCAGTTGGTGGTGACCAAAATCAGCTTTTCGCGATCGCAACTGATGATTCGCGGCACGAAATTGCATCCGCGCTGTTCGAGATACCGGAGCACCCGCACTTCGTTGTCGAAGCGGCTCTCGGCGTCCTTCGCTCGGAATTGCTTGTGTACGCTTCCATCGAAGCCGATGCGGACCAAGGCCCGCGCCGTGTTTTTGGCCTCTTGCATCGCGTCCGCCTTCCCCGCCGCATTTCCACAAAAAAACGCCGTCTCGCAAACCTGCGAAACGGCGTCTTATCAGAACGATCCCCGGCCGGATTGGCAACGGGAGCGGTGAGCTAGCCGACCGAGCGGATGGTCTTCAGCAGCCGCGATACGATCTTGTACGGATCGGCTTGCGAGTTCGGCCGACGATCTTCGAGGTAACCCTTGTAGGCGTCGTTGGCCACGAAGCTGTGCGGAATGCGGATCGACGCGCCGCGGTTCGCCACGCCGTAGTTGAACTTGTCGATCGACTGCGTTTCGTGCAAACCGGTCAAACGCAGGTGGTTGTCCGGACCGTATGCCGCGATGTGCTCGTCGCGGTACTTCTGGAACGCCCCCATCAACTTCTCGAAGTACTCCTTGCCACCCACTTCACGCATGAACTTCGTCGAGAAATTGCAGTGCATGCCCGAACCGTTCCAGTCGCCCCGGATCGGCTTGCAGTGGAACTCGACGTCCACGCCATACTGTTCGCAGAGCCGCACCATCAGGTAACGGGCCATCCACATGTCGTCGCCAATCTTCTTCGAGCCCTTGGCGAAAATCTGGAATTCCCATTGGCCCTTCGCCACTTCCGCGTTGATGCCTTCCAGCTCGATGCCGGCATCCAGCGTGATGTCGATGTGCTCTTCGACAATCTTGCGAGCCATGCAGCCGACATTCTTGTAGCCGATGCCGGTGTAGTACGGTCCCTGGGGCGCCGGATAGCCGGTTTCCGGGAAGCCGAGCGGACGCCCATCCTTGTAGAAGAAGTACTCTTGTTCGAGCCCAATCCACAGGTCCGAATCGTCTTCCACCGTGTTGCGGAAGTTCGACGGATGCGGCGTGCCGTCCGCGTTGAGCACTTCGCACATCACGAGGAACGCGTTTTTACGCGTGCTATCCGGATAGAGCGAAACGGGCTTCAGAACGCAGTCCGAACTCCTGCCTTCGGCTTGCTGCGTCGAGCTGCCGTCGAAACCCCACAGGGCACAGTCCGCGACCGACGCGGGAGCCGTCTTGACGATCTTCGTCTTGCTCCGCAGGTTCGGCTCCGGCAAGTACCCGTCCAGCCACACGTACTCCAACTTGTACTTTGAATCAGACGACACGAGGCAAATCCTTAGATAGAAGAAAGAAAGGGACGCGAATCCACACACAACAGCGCACGCCGCACAGCGCTACGCGTGGAGGTGAGAACGAACGTCGTGCGAAGCAGCGATCGATCTGCCGGCCCCGCCGAGCGAACCACGCTCAACTTCGGCCAGAGTTTAGGACGTTTCGAACGACTCGCAACGCCCTAACGCAGGAAAAAACGCCACCTCGTCGACGCTGCCCGTTTTTCGCGCAGCGACCGCCCGCCTTACAGGCAGTTTTCCTTGAATTCCGCCTGCGTAAGCTGTCATGATCCGACTAGGCAACCCGCGCGCCAAAACTCCCGTGAGAACTCGACGGTCGCTTGTTTCAGGTCCTTCTGGGTTTCCTGTGGTTCGCCATCGCAGGAGTCGCAGGGTGCGGCTGTCGCCGCGTTGGATTGCGCGGTGGCGCGGAAGTTTTGCGAGGCACGAATCCTCGGAGGCCCCCACACGAATCCCGGATGGAACTTTTTTCAGCCGACTGCCGTCCACGCCTCTTCGCACCCAACGGCCGACGATCGGTCGCCAGCCACCGCGCCCCCCCGAGCGATTTGCGCCATCGGTCGGCGGCTGAACGCAAAACCGCTGAAAGGACTTTAAACTTGGCAGATCATTTGGTTGCGTCACCGGTTTCACGTGGCGGTCAGAAACCGATCGCCGGCTGAGCTACTTCACGTGTTCACGACCGACTAATGGTTGCCGATCCTCTGGCCGCAGGCCAAACGCAACGAAACCAAGGGCAGCGTTCCCGGACCAGCTACCGACCATCGCCCCTAGCGTTTCCATGGCACACAAGCTTCAGAGCCAACACCACCTGGCAATCATGGAACGGTCCTGCGGTGCACGCCTCGCCCAACCCACTCTCCGGTTGGTAGCCGGCCCCCCACCGTCGCACGTCAAGGAACACGACGGGGCCGAAATCCGAAACCGCAACCTCCGCGGACCATGCGACGCTCGGACCACCATTCTCACACCGCTGCCAAATTGACACTTCCCCAAATTCTGCACCCTCACGGAATCCAACGCACTCGCCGTAACCGTCTTTCTTGCAATTACTTACGAGCACCTCCACCATTTTGGCACGCCGGTTGCTTGAGGGGATGGCAGTAACGCAAGGCCTGCCAAATACAGCGGCTGGTCGTGATTCCCGCCCGCAGGGCGAGTGATTCGTCAATACACTTGGAGGTATCGTCTCGTGGCAAAGCAAATGGTTTTTGACGACGAAGCGAGGCAACCGCTGTTGGCGGGCGTTTCCAAGCTCGCCCGTGCGGTTCGGAGCACGCTCGGGCCGCGCGGCCGTAACGCGGTGCTCGACAAAGGTTGGGGCTCGCCCAAAGTCACCAAAGACGGCGTCACGGTTGCGGAAGACATCGAACTCGACGATCCCTACGAAAATCTCGGCGCCAAGCTGGTCAAGGAAGCGGCGAGCAAGACCAACGACGTCGCGGGCGACGGCACGACGACCGCCACCGTGCTCGCCGAAGCCATCTTCCGCGAAGGCCTGAAGATGATCGCCGCCGGGGCTGACCCGATGGCGCTCTCCCGCGGTATCAGCAAGGCGACCGAAGCGGTCGGCGAAACCATCACCAAGATGGCCGAGAAGATCAACGAGAAGAGCCGCAAGGAAATCGAACAAGTCGCGACGATCGCCGGTAACAACGATCCGTCAATCGGCAAAGTGCTCGCCGACGCCTTCATGAAGGTGGGCAAGAACGGCGTCATCACGGTCGAAGAGGGCCGCGGCCGCGAAACGACCGTCGACGTTGTCGAGGGCATGCAGTTCGACCGCGGCTTCCTCTCGCCGCATTTCGTCACCAATGCCGACGAGGTCATCGTCGAGTTGGACAACTGCTATATCCTGATCCACGAAGAGAAGATCACTTCCAACAAGAAGATGATCCCGCTGCTCGAGGCGATCAGCAAGGCGAACAAGCCGCTGCTCATCATCGCGGAAGACATCGAAGGCGAGGCGTTGGCCACGCTGGTCGTGAACAAGATGCGGGGCATCTTGCAAGTCGCCGCGGTGAAGGCCCCGGGTTACGGCGACCGACGCAAGGCGATCCTCGGCGACATCGCCGTGCTCACGCGTGCCCAACCGATTTTCAAGGATCTCGGTATCGACCTGGAAAGCGTCAAGCTCTCGGATCTCGGCCGCGCCAAGAAGGTGAAGATCACCTCCGAGGAAACGACCATCGTCGACGGTATCGGCAGCAAGGAAGAGATCGAAGGCCGCGTGCAACAGATCCGCGACGAAATCGGGCGCACCGATAGCGAGTACGACCGCGAAAAGCTGCAAGAGCGGCTCGCGAAACTCGCCGGTGGCGTGGCTCAGATCAGTTGCGGAGCCGCGACCGAAACCGAAATGAAAGAAAAGAAGTGGCTCGTCGAAGACGCCAAGAACGCCACGCAAGCCGCGCTGGAGGAAGGCATCGTTCCCGGCGGCGGCGTCGCCCTGCTCCGAGCGGAAAAGGCGATCGACAAGCTGGAATTGACGGGCGACGAGAAACTCGGCGCCGCCATCATCCGCAATGTGCTCGACCAACCGCTGCGTGCCATCGCCAAGAACGCTGGCCGTGACGGGGCCGTCGTGGTCAATCGCGTTCGCAACCTCAAGGGGAAGAACGAAGGTTGGGACGCCGACAAGGACGAATTCTGCGACCTCGTGAAGGCGGGCGTGATCGACCCTGCCAAGGTCGTCCGGACGGCGCTGCAAAACGCCGCCAGCGTCGCCTCGCTGTTGCTGACCACATCGTCGCTCATCACCGACATCCCGAAGGAAGAAGGGGACGACGGCGGCCACGGCGATCACCATGACCATGGCATGGGCGGCATGGGAGGAATGGGTGGCATGGGAGGAATGGGCGGTATGGGTGGCATGGGAGGTATGGGCGGCATGGAAGGCATGATGTAGTCGCCTGCCGGCCCGCTTGTGTCACGGCCCCGCCGAGTTACGTCCGCACAAAGTCACGTTTACAAACAATCGCGTTTGACAAATGCCTGTTTCCCTGAAACGGCCTTTGCGAAAAACAACGTTTGCAGAATTCAAAAACAACACAGACTGGTTTCGCGAGAGGAGAGAACGGAATGAGCAAGATCAAGTTGCGTCCGCTGGATGACCGTGTCGTGGTACAGCCGCTCCAAGCCGAGGAACGAACGGCGGGCGGTATCGTGTTGCCCGATTCCGCCAAGGAAAAGCCGCAACGCGGCACCGTCGTCGCGGTCGGACCGGGACGGTTGCTCGACAACGGCAAGCGTGGCGAGCTGTCGGTTCAGGAAGGCGACGAGGTGATCTACGGCAAGTACGGTGGATCGGACATCAAGGTTAGCGGTCAGGAAGTGAAAATCCTGCGAGAAAGCGACATCTTGGCGAAGGTGGTCAAGTGAGCCGCACTGAGCCGATCGATTCCGCCTTTGTCCCCGACAATCTCTCTTTTTTCCACAAGGAAACGCCAGCGTGGCTAAGCAATTGATGTTCGAAGATCACGCCCGGGCCAAGATGCTCCAGGGCGTGGAAAAACTGGCCCATGCGGTGGCCGTAACATTGGGCCCGACCGGCCGCAACGTAATTATCGACAAGTCGTTCGGTGGCCCGACGGTCACGAAGGACGGCGTGACGGTGGCCAAGGAAATCGAACTGGAAGACCGGTTCGAGAACATGGGCGCCAAGCTGGTCGTCGAAGTCGCGCAGAAGACTTCGGATCTGGCTGGCGACGGCACCACAACGGCGACCGTTTTGGCCCATGCCATCTTCAAAGAGGGGCTGCGGAACATTGTCGCCGGAAGCAATCCGATGGCCGTGCGACGCGGCATCGAGAAGGCGGTCCAGGCGGCCGAGGCCAAATTGTTGGCGATGGCCAAGCCGGTAACGAGCAAGGAAGAAGTCGCGAACGTTGGCGCCATCAGTGCGAACAACGACAAGGCGATCGGCGAATTGCTGGCCGATGCCTTGCATCGCGTTGGCAAGGACGGCGTGATCACGGTCGAAGAGG
>CAIXSC010000172.1 GCA_903921945.1 uncultured Planctomycetaceae bacterium | reverse complement strand
GGGCAACTCGAACGATCAGTGCCTGGCACCGATTAACGTTCTCCGCTTGGGGTAAGGAGCTTGCCATCGACGAGTTTATTGTCGCCGATAGTGCTGTATTGGCGAGGCGCGAAGCAGCCGAGAAATGGATGCTTCCGGAAGAAATGATCGCCGTGTCGTTTGTTGACGGTCACTGACCCGACTTGCTGGAGCGTCGAGACATGTCTTCCAATCCTGAGCCGACTGAGGTGCCGGCACGCCTTGAACGCCGTTTGATTGGCCACAAGTGGCAGGCGTCGAGCGGGCTCAGGTACGCATTGTTGAGCGGTGTGCGTCTGCTCGTCAATTTGAGAGCGTACGGTAGTAACGGAATCTCTATGCCTTTCGGGGAATGCGACATCGACACCGGTGCCGCAGTATCGACGTTTGGGTTCGATGATTGGCATGGAGTGCTCGACGCGCCCGAACATGGGTTTATCGAGTGGCTTTCATGCGTGGGGCGGCGGGATTCGGAAGCAACCGCAAGTGAGGGCCAAGCTAGCCAAGTGTCTCGCTTTGGAATAATTCGTGTTTCTCTTTATGGAACGCCGCCCGATGACGGCAGTGCGTTCTCTGAATCACAGCCATTTGATATGATAGCTGAATTCCTGCCAAAGAAGGCGTCGAGCGGTCGGACGAGATTGGCTATCCCCGGAAACGCGTGGCCGTCCTGGGAGCAGATGCGACTGGATGTTAACAACTACGTTGCTTGGCTTGTTCGTTCGAGTGGCTAACGATCGTCGTGCTGGTAGTTAAGAAAAGGTCGTTTACAGTGTGACAGGTGACGATGTTCAAGTTGATAGCAACGTTGCCGGCTGAGGCGTGTGCAGTGTCGCCGGTGAGTTGTTAATCCGTTGGCAAGAGTAGGTGCTTTGTAGCTTGGAAGTGGTTGCGCGCGGAGCCTGTCACAAATCACTGATCCAAAATGGTGGGGGAGTAACCGTTCATGGGTCGCGATCGAGTGCGCGGACGATAACCCGGACACCAGCCAGGCCCGCGTTTTGCAAGCGGAAGCATGGGTCCTATCGGCAAGCCTGCAATTCTTTCGAGGCCATGCCGCGAAGTCGCTGAAACGCGGCTGCCTGCCAGTGGCCGGACCGTGCGGCATGGTAGGCGCCAGCAAGGAAAACAGTGTCTCGAACTTCGGCGGATGCTCATCGTAACTGTCGATGGCGACGCCTTGCTCCCGCAGCGCGCCGGCGCTGCGATTCAGGACACCGGAGCAGCACCCATCGCATTCAACGCTGTCTGCTATGGATTCTTGAGATTCGTTTCATGCGTGGTTTCTTTCAGGAAATCTGTTTTGGTCGCCCCTTCCTAACGAAGGTGCTTGCCGAAGAAACCCCCTGGCTCGGCACACCGCGGCTACGGTTTGACCTTCGACCACTGTTGATCCAACCGTTTGGGCGAAATGGGGATCGACGTGCCCAAGGCCTGCGCAAATAACGACACACGGTACTCTTCAAGCCACCAACGGTACTCGGTAAGTTCGGGGTCGACGATCTTTCGCTGCGTGTGCGCGTCGCGGCGTTGTCGATAGCGATCCACCTGCGACGTCAGCTCGGCTTGAATTTGCCGGTCCCTCGGACCGCCGCCCTGGGCGATCTTCTGCAATCGCGTTTGCATCGCCGCTAAATAGCGAGGCACATGAGTCAGCCACTTCCAGGGAATGGCCAGCAGAAAATCTTTCACGATCAAATCGGCGAATTGCGTCTTGAGATCGTCGGCCGCATGCGGCGGCAGCTTGCCCGAGTTTTCCAATGCCAGCCGCACAGCATGGTAACTCTTCGCCAACGGCGGAATCAGTTGCACCAAATCCTGCACCGCCAAATCCAACCGCCCTCGGCCCGCCTTCAACAGGGCTTGGAAATCGATCTCGGTCCGCGGCGTCGACGCCTCCGCCAGATAAGCCCGATCCGCCAGCAACATCGCCAGCGCCTCGCGAAACTCGGACTGCGAGTAACGTTTCGACAACAACACGGCGATGCCCTTCAGATCGGGGAACCAATCGACGTGGCTCATGATCGAGCGATGCTCGGCGATCCGAATCAACCGCCGGGCCCCGGCCCGCGTCTCCGCCTCCGCCAGTTCGCGGATATCAAGCAACCGTAGCGACACGTCGGCGCCGCGATCGAGCAAGGCGGGGAACGCGGGCAGGAGCACGCCGCCGCGACGCAATTCAATCGACTCGGGCAATCGGCCGAAATCCCATCGCTGGATTCCATCGCGATGCCACTGCGGCGCTTCGTGCGCCGCCGGCGGCGCGCCCGCTTCCAGTCCCAGTTCCTCTCGAAGTTCATCAAGATCCCGGCCCGCTCCCAGCGTCTTGCCCTGTTCATCCACCACTCGGACATTCATTTGGAAACAGTCGGGCAGCGGGGCCGACGCCAGCGTTTCAGCCGTGATCGGCTCGCCAGCCAAACGGCTCAGGATGGCCGCCAGGCACTCGTGAAACCGCCCCTCGCCAAACCGCAGCTCGGCGACCGCCTTCCGCGCCGTGTCCGGCACCGGAATCAGATTCCGTCGCACGGCCTTTGGCAATGCGCGGATCAACGCCTCGACCTTTTGTTCAAGCAACCCTGGAACGAGCCATCCGAGACGTTCGGGCGAGAGCCGCGATACGCCGGCTTTCGGCACCACCACCGTCACACCGTCGCTCTTCGCCCCCGGTTCAAAGCGGTACTCCAGCGGCAACCGCATCGAGTCCACGCGGCACTCGTCCGGATAATCGCTCGGCCGCGGCGTGTCGGCCGCCGCCATAATGTCGGCTCGTTCCATGAACAGCAGCCGCGGATTCGCCTTTTCCGAGTCGCGTCTCCAGCGATTCAAACGCGGCTCGTCGAAGACATCCGCGGGCAACCGACGATTGTAGAAGCCGAACAAGGCATACTCGTCGATGACCAAATCCGATCGGCGGGTCTTCGCCATCAGCTGTTCGCATTCCGCGCGCAGCTTGCGGTTATGCTCGAAAAATGGCGGCTTCGCCCGCAGTTCGCCGCCCACCAACGCGTGGCGAATGAACAGTTCGCGGGAGAACTCCGGATCGATCGGACCGTACGCCACCTGCCGCCGCGACACGATCGGCAACCCGAATAGCGTCACCTTTTCAAACGCGATCGTCGCCAAGCTCGTCGGGCTCCACTGCGGGTCGCTGTAAGAGCGGCGGACAAGATGCGGAGCGAGGGCCTCGATCCATTCAGGCTGGATCCGCGCGACAATGCGGGCGAACCGCCGCGTCGTCTCCACCAGTTCGCCCGCCACAATCCATTGCGGCTTTTTCGCGTTCGTCGCCGACCCCGGCCAGATCCACAGCTTCTGGCTGTCCGCCCCGCGATAGTCGCCCGTGTCGGTCTTCATCGCCACATTCGACAACAGGCCCGATAAAAGCGCGCGATGCAACGCCGCGTACTGCGGCGAACCGGAAGGAATCGCCCGCGCCGCCTCGTTCAGTTCGTCCACCGGCGCCGTCGACTCGTCCGCCGACTCCCCTCCGCCGCGAACCGCTGGCCGCGAGGACGAGGACACGGGCGATAAGGACGCTTTCGATGACGACGCTGGCGATGACGATGTTGGCGGCGACGATGTTGGCGGCGACAAGGGCGACGCCGAAAAGGCGGTGCGAGGAACACCTTGCGGGTAGAGCTGTTCGTCGACCAGTTGATGGAGCTGCCGGTGTACGTCTTGCCATTCGCGGAGGCGTGTTGGCGACAGGAAATTGCGATGGCAGGCCTGTCGTAGACGGTTCTTGGACAGGTCGTCTTTCAAGCGATGGTAGAAGGCCCAGAGGTTCAAGTAGGTGAGGAAATCCGAGTCCGGATGGGCGAAGCGTTGATGAGCCGCGTCCGCCTCTTGCTGCTTGTCCACCGGCCGTTCACGCGGATCCTGAACCTCCAGCGCCGAGGCGATGATGAGCATCTCTTTCAAGCAGCCATGGTCGGCGGCGGCCAGCAGCATGCGGCCGATCCGCGGATCGACGGGGATCCGGCTCAGCTGTTTGCCGAGCGGCGTGAGTAGCCGGTTGTCGTCGACGGCGGTGAGTTCGAACAGCGTGTTGTAGCCGTCGCGAATCAGCGGCGCTTGGGGCGGGTCGAGGAACGGAAACTCGTCAATGGCGCCGAGCCGCAGCGCTTCGGCTTGCAGGATCACGGCGGCGAGGTTCGAGCGGCGAATTTCAGGCTGGGTATAGGCCTCGCGACCCAGATAATCGTCGGCGCTGTACAGCCGCACGCAAATGCCCGGTCCCAGACGGCCACACCGGCCTTTCCGCTGATCGGCCGAAGCCCGCGAAATCGGTTCGATCGGCAGCCGCTGAATCTTGCTCCGCGGAGCGTAGCGGCTGATCCGGGCCACACCCGTGTCGATCACGTAATGAATGCCCGGCACCGTCAGCGACGATTCGGCGACGTTCGTGGCGAGCACGATGCGGCGCCGGGCGTGCGCTTCGAATACCCGGTTTTGCTCCTGTGCGGAGAGCCGCGCATACAACGGCAGCACCTCGCAGGCTTGCGCGTGTTGCGACAGCCGGCCGCGGAGCGCCTTCGACACATCCAGGATGTCGCGTTCCGTCGCTAGAAACACCAGGATGTCGCCGTAGCGGTCGTGAATCAACAGCTCGTCCACCGCGTCGAGCACCGCAAGCACCCGGTCCGGCTCGTCGTCATCTTCGGCTTCCCCAGGCGGCCGATACCACACGTCGACCGGATAGGTGCGG
>CAIXSC010000171.1 GCA_903921945.1 uncultured Planctomycetaceae bacterium | reverse complement strand
GGCCGTTATGGCGAAGTTTCGCATCTCGCCGCCGATCTTAAGCGGCCCCGCGTTCAGTTCAGCCCCGAGCGACTTGAAACTGGCGGCATATTCGCCGCCTGTCACCCGGATATCGATTTGTACTCCGCGGCCCGTCACCGTCAGGAACGAGGAAAAGTTTAACCGCAACTGATCGGCAGCGAACACGAATCCATTGGGAACGTTGTCTTTAAACGCTATCGAAGCTCGTACCGCCTCGTTGTCATTGTCGGGGCCATCGGTGATTTGCAGGGAGATCGGTTGTCCGGGCAATAGAACGGCCGACTTGGCCGCAATAAACACAGTGCCGCTGAAATCGAAGTCCTCGCCCTTGATCATTCCAAAATCGGTGACGCCGGCAGAGATGTCCGCGATCCGCAGAAATCCGCCAATTTCGATATCGCCGTTGTATGTCAAACTCGCTTGCCCGAGGCGAAATCCATTGTTTCGCACCACCAATCCTGGGATCCGCGTTCCGTCTTGGCGAACGAGAGGAGCGAGAGCCCCGGTTAGATTGAGAGGGGTAATCGTGACGCTTGCGGAGTCGATGCGCACGATTTCTTGATTATTCCAATCCTCCAATTCGGCTTGCGATACTACGCCGTTGAAGTCTTTGTCTTTCACTGGGTCAAAGGATATCTCGATACCACTGGCTTTCGCTTTCAGCACGTTTTCAATGCCGATATTCAGCGAGTCGGCCGAAATCTTGAACTTGCCAAAGCCGACGCCGGCGACGCAGGCGAAGGGATTCTCCGTGATGGTCGATAGACAGTCCGGAACATCCAATTCCACCATCAAATCGAATGCGCCACGCAATTTCGCCAAGGATGCCGTTATACCCTGTTCAGAGTCGTTGAAAGCCAGCATGGCCGAATCCACCCCCAAGCCGACCGTGATGGTTACCATTGCCCCGAGCAACTTGCCCTCGCTAAACATCGGATCAAAAGAGAGATCCTCGATCGCGAAGTACGGTCCCGACAAGCTTAATGGCCCTAGTTTGACATCGCTTTGCGTGGACGCTTTGCCGTCGTTTACCTTAAATGTGTCTGTCACCGCTGCGTTTGGAACGCCGGACTCGTCGGTCCATGAACCGGCCAGGAAGACGACCGAGATTTCGCCTGGTCGAAACAGGCTTGTCCAGTTCGCCATGTTCTTATCATAAAGTTCGTACCGGAAAGTATTGCCTTCAAGCCAGCGAGGCGTTCCGATAATTTCAACATCGGCGACACCGGCACCGGAGAGCGTAAACTCGCGCCCAGGGTCCATGATCGACCCCATATCGAGCGGTTCGTCGGTTGGACTGTCAAACGTGATGTCCAGGTATTTCCGGGAATTCAGCAATGTCGCATCGATGCCATCCGTGATGGTCGTGAGTTGGGCTGCGATCGGCTCATCCGACGGCGGCGCCAATGTCGGCAGGTTGCCGGGCGCGGTCACGATCGACACGCCGAGCACTGTCACCGCTGTGATCCCCACATCCAACAACCGGAAGCCTCGACCGCCGCCAATCCCGAATCGAGCACGACCGCCGATTTCAAAAACCGTCAAGTCCCGCGACGCGATTTTCAACGCCATCGATGGCACATCGACCAGTAACACGCCTGTTTTGGTCTTTGTCACCGATACTTCGCCACGCAGTTCGAACACACCGGCGATCGAAATCGTCGCGCTGCCACCGAAGTGCGATTCCTCGGCCCCTGTGTCGAACCGCACATTCACACCAGCGATCGTCCGATCAACGGGCGTGCCGAGTTTGTTCACGCTGATCGCGAAACCGCCGCTGATCGCCATGCCATCCAAACCAACGAGCGAAATGCGTCCCGATGTTTTCAACGCATATTTCCCGTCGTGGAGCACCAAACCCAAGTTGCCATCGGAAATTTTTAGTCCGATTGGCTGTCCATCGTTGGTGGCTCCCAAGAATGCGTTCACGTTGGAAACACCAACCAGGATGGTGTCGTTCTCCTTGTTGAAGGCGAAGGCGCCTTCGATCGACACAAAATCGGCGATCGAGAGCTTCGCCGACCCGCTCATCTCCGTGACTTCCATCGCCGAGTCGAAGATCACGGGAACTGGTGTTCCGTGAACATTGATCGTGTGGTTGACGGGCGCGCCCATGCGATTGACGCGAGCGGAGAGCGATCCCTGCAGGGTCAACTTGTCGATGCCGACAAGCGCCGCCGCACCGCCCGCGACCATGGCGTAACGCGCGTTGGACGTTGTCGGTGATCCGTCGCCAGTTTCCTCTTGGATCACTAATCCCAAATAGGCCCCGGTGATCAGCACGCCCGTTTGGCTCGGCGTGCCCTCGTTCGCCCCAAGAAAAACATTGACATTCGCCGCTCCGGCCAGGATCTGCGTGGTCGTCACATTTCCCACTGTGGTAGCCACGGATTCGAAGGCGAAGTCGCCACTCACCCGTGCGAATTCGGCGATTTCAAGCAGCACGCTTCCGGAGAACTGCGTCACGTCGGCGGCATCATCGAACTTGACCCGCACCGACGTGTCGTGGAGTTCGATAGTCCTATCGACAGGCGTTCCCATGCGGTTAACGCGGGCGGCCAACGTTCCCGACAACGTCAGTCCATCGATTCCGACCAAGGCGGCGGCGCCCTCGGCCACTAGTGCGTACGTGGAATCCGCCTGGGTGGACAACGATGTGTCATTCACCTGTTGGAGCACAAGGCCGAAACTGGCGTTCGATATCGACACCCCCATGGCGTTCGGGGCGCCGGCATTTGCGTTGAGGAACAGGTCGATGTCCGCCGCGGCCGCGGTAACCACCGTTTTGGTCGCGGTTCCTACGGTTTCCGAAGCGCTCTCGAACGCGAACGATCCACTTACCGAAACAAAATCGGCGACTTCCAAGGACACACTGCCAACGAACTGCGCGATGTCGCGGCCGTCGTCGAACAGGATCCGCACCGGCGTGTCTCGCACGTCGATCGTCTGATCGACCGGCGCGCCCATGCGATTCACCCGGGCAGCCAAACTTCCAGTGAGTGTCAGCCCATTCACCCCGACAATCGCCGCAGTGCCTTCCGCGACCAACGCGTATCTCGCTTCCTCTTGGTTGGAAGATGCCGTATCGGTGACCTTGCGCATGACCAGGCCGAGTTGCGCGCCGGTGATTTGAACCCCGGTGAACTCTTCGGTCCCAGCCCCGGCACCCATGAAGATCTCGACATCCGCGGCCGCGGCCGTAATGTTCGTCGTTGTCTCCGTGCCAATGGTCTCCGAGACGCTTTCGAACGCGAAGGCTCCCGAAACGGTCACAAAATCCGCGATCTCCAGCGACACGTCGCCCGACAACTGCACGACCTCCGCCGCTGTGTCGAACTTCACCGGGACCGAGATTCCGTTGACATCGATCGTCTTGTCGATCGGCGCGCCCATCCGATTGACGCGAGCCGAAAGCGATCCCTTGAGGGTGAGGTCCTCGATGCCGACGATTTCCGCGGAACCGCCCGCCACCAGTGCGTAACGCGCGTTGGGAGCTGGCGATGATCCGTTGTCAGTCTCCTCTTCGATCACCAATCCCAAATAGGCCCCGGTGATCAGCACGCCCGTTTGGTTCGGCGAGCCCTCGTTGGCGCCAAGAAACACATTGACATTCGCGGCCCCTGCCGTGATCTGCGTGGTCGTCACATTTCCCACCGTGGACGCCACGGATTCGAAGGCGAAATCGCCGCTAATGCGCGCGAATTCGTCGATCGCGAGCAGTACGCTCCCCGAGAACTGGGTGACATCGGCGGCATCGTCGAACTTGACCCTAACCGGTGTGCCGTGGACGTCGATGGTCCTATCGACGGCTGTTCCCATACGGTTGACGCGGGCGGCGAGTGTGCCGGACAACGTTAGCCCATCGATACCGACCAATGCCGCGGCACCCTTGGCCACCAGAGCGTACGTAGAATCCGCCTGAGTGGATAACGAAGTGTCATCCACCTTTTGCAGCACAAGACCGAAACTGGCGTCGGAGATTGACACGCCCACGGCGTTTGCCGCGCCTGCGTTCGCGCCGAGGAAAATGTCGATATCGGCGGCGGCGGCCGTAATCACCGTTGTGGTCGCGGTACCTACGGTTTTCGACTCGCTCTCGAACGCAAAGGATCCGCTTACCGAAACGAAATCGGCGACTTGCAAAGACACATTGCCGGCGAACTGCGCGATGTCGCTACTGTCATCAAACTTGATCCGCACGGGCGTATTTCGCACATAGATCGTCTCATCGACCGGCGCGCCCATGCGATTCACTCGAGCGGCTAACCGTCCAGTTACGGTCAGCCCATCCACTCCGATCAGCGCCGTGGCGCCTTCCGCGACCAACGCGTACTTCGACTCCTCTTGGGTGGGAGCAGCCGTGTCGGTGACACTGCGCATCACCAAACCGAGTTTTGCCCCGGTGATTTGAACCCCGGTGGCCTCTTCCGTCCCGGCATTGGCTCCCATGAAGATATCAATGTCGGCGGCTGCGGCTGTAATCCTCGTCGTTGTCTTCGTGCCCATGGTCTCCGAGACGCTTTCGAACGCGAACGCTCCTGACACAGTCACGAAATCAGCGATCTGCAGCGACACATCGCCCGACAACTGCACTACCTCCGCCGCCGTGTCGAACTTGACACGAACCAGGGTTCCGTTGACATCGATCGTCTTATCGATCGGCGCGCCCATCCGATTGACGCGAGCGGACAGACTGCCCGACAAGTGAAGACCGTCAATCCCAACGAGGGCCGCTGAGCCCTCGGCCAGAAACGCGTATGTCGCGTCTGACTGCGTGCTGGTCGAAACATCGTCGAACGCTCGAATCACCAGACCGAGTTTAGCGCCGGTGATTTTGACGCCCGTAGCTCGATTCGTGTTGGCATTGGCACCCAGGAAGATGTTGGTGTTCGCCACCGCGACGAGGATTTCCGTGGTTGTGACATCACCATTGGTCGTGGAGCTGCGTTCGAAAGCGAAATCGCCGCTCACCGACACAAAATCGGCGACGGCCAGTGTCGCGCTGCCGGACCACTGGGTGATGTCCGTGCCGTCGTCGAACTTCACGTGGACGGAAGTGCCCTGCACGTCCACCGTCCTATCGACCGCTCTTCCCATTCGATTTACGCGGGCCCCGAGTGTGCCGGATATCGTCAATCCGTTCACACCCACCAAGGCGGCGGAACCCATGGCCACGAATGCATACTTCGTTTCCGCCGGCGTTGTTACGGAGGTATCCGTAACCGTTTCCATCACCAATCCCATATTGGCGTTCGTGACGGAAACCCCAACGGCGTCCGATTGCCCTTCACGGACACCGAGGAAAAGGTTGATATTCGCCGCCGCCGCGATGATTTCCGTGGTGGTCACCGTGCCGACCGTGTGCGACGAGTTTTCAAACGCGAAGGCGCCGGTCAATGACCCGTAGTTTGAAATCCCCAGCGTCACCTCGCCGGCGTACTGCACGATTTCGCGACTGTCGTCGAACTTTATCTCCACCGGCGTGCCCCACACGTCGATCGTCTCATTGACCGGCGCGCCGGTTCGATTCACGCGGGCGGCAAGTTTGCCTTCGAGCGTAAATCCTTCGATGCCGATCAGTGCGGCGCTGCCTTCCGCAACCAATGCGTATGTCGATTCGGCCTGGGACTCCAAGCGTGTGTCGGTGATTTGCCGCATCATCAACCCAAACTTGGCGTTCGAGATTTCGAAGCCAGCGGCATCCTCCGTTCCCGCATTGACTCCG
>CAIXSC010000170.1 GCA_903921945.1 uncultured Planctomycetaceae bacterium | reverse complement strand
GCTCGCTGCGGGCAGGCGGCCTACGCTTACCGGCCTGCGCTCGCTACCCTTTCGGCACCGCCTCCGGCGGGCCCCACTGCTTGCCGACTGGAGCTCATCCCAGCGACTGGAACTAGGGCCAAGCGGCAGCCCAGGTAGCCGTCCCGGTCGCCCGGCAAGTACCCGAGGCGGCCCGCCGACCGGCAATCCCTGGGGGAGTGGAGCCAGCCACCGCCCCGGTTCACCCGGAACGAGCCCGACGTTGGACCCTTGGGATTCGTGCCGCCGCTTAGATTGTCTGCCCACACGTCGTTTGTCCACTCCCACAGCGAGCCGTGACCATCGCGAATGCCCCAGTCATTCGGCTTCTTCGTCCCGACGGGATGCGTCGTTCCGCCCGAGTTTTGCGTATGCCACGCATACTCGCCGAGTTGGCTCGCGTTGTCGCCGAAGCAGTAGGCCGTTGTGGTCCCGCCGCGGATCGCGTATTCCCACTGCGCCTCCGTCGGCAAGGAGATCGACCAACCGTTCATCGCGATACCCGCTTGCCGCAACGTCGTTTCGAACTTCTTCGCGAATTCCACTGCTTCCTCATGACTGACGTAGTAGGCCGGGTGCTGGTCACTCCGGCCGCAATCCCAGTCCTTGGAAGAGCCCATCGCCACTTCCCACAGCTTCTGCCGGCACTCCGTTTCCATGATCCAATAGCCCTGCGTCAGCGTCACGGTCACTGGGTTTTCATCGTTGTCTCGACCGACTTCCGTCTCCGGGCTGCCCATCCGGAAGGTGCCCGGCGGGCACCAGCGAAAACGGACCGGCACTCCCTTGACTTCGAGCGTCAGCAAGTCGCCTGCCTTCGTGCCAACGCCGGGGCGCGTGAACGTCGTCGGCGACAGCGAACCGTTTGATGCTGGACGGGTCGCAAGCTCCACCGCCGCTTGCGCCTTTTCCCGCTCTGCCGCCTCCTGCTTCCTCTGCGCCTCGGCGCGGGCTTGCTCGGCGGCGCGTGCGTCCGTGAAGGCCTTTTCCGCCGCCTCGCGGAACTTCGTCGCCGCGCTTTGTTCGAGCGTCAACGCCCTTTGCAACGCCTCCACTGTGGCATGCAGATCCGGTACCCGCTTTGCTTCACGCTCCGCCGCCGCCAGCTTCGCTTCAACAGCTTGCTTTTCGGTGCCGCGTTGTTGCAGTTCCGTCGTCTTTTGCGTGGCGAGCTGCGACTGCTCCGCGGCCTTCGCTTCCGCCGCCGCGCGGGCGGTCGCTTCCGTTTTCAGTTTGGTTTCCAGATCGGCCGCCTTGCTGTCTGCCGCTTGTTTCGCCAAACGGTCCGCCTGGTTGAGCTTCCCCAATTCCGCGTATTGCGTCCTCAGGCGTTCAATCTCCTTCGCGAGCGAACTCGCGCGGGACTGTTCATCGAGCAGTTGAGCGCTCAATCGCGTCACTACTTCGGCGGTGTCCTTAACCCGAGCGGTTTTCTCGTCCGCTGTCTCTTCGACCGCCAGCCAGTCGCTCAGCCGCTGTCGAGCGCTGCCGAACGAGGCGTCCGCCAAGGCGAACGCCTCCACGGTTCCCGCCTCGCTCCACTGTTTGC
>CAIXSC010000169.1 GCA_903921945.1 uncultured Planctomycetaceae bacterium | reverse complement strand
CGTTAGCCGCACGAGAAGACTAACGGTTTTGGAAGCAATTGCAACACGGCGAGTGCGCTAGCCAGACATACACGATGTCCGTCGCAGTTAGGAAAGGAGTAGCAAAAAGGGGTTTCAGAAGGAACCGCTTCCTATGGTTGCGAGTCGCAAATTGCCGGGTATTGAGTTGCGGATTTATCGGGCCCGGGCACTTGCTCGGAGGCGGTATTCCTTCGCCACGGGAGCACGAAATCCGAGCGTCCCGGCTCGGGGCGTGAAAACAAAATGCGTTACTCGGCGTTCGCGGACATGACGGAGCGCCACCGCGATTGGAATTCGGCATGCTCCAGCACGGCCGGATTGAGCAAGCCATGCGGGCGGCGGTTCGCGAGCAGTTCGACCGCTCCGCCAATCGCCATGCGGCCGATGTCGCGGAACAGCTCTTCCGTCCACGCGATCGCGTGCGGGGCGAGCAGCACATTGTCGAATTCGGCGAATCGGGACGGCGGCACAACTGGCTCGACGTCGAAACAGTCGAGCGCCGCGCCGGCAATCCGCCGCTCGGCCAGCGCCGTGTACAACGCGTCTTCGTCCACGATTCCGCCCCGGGCCGTGTTGATCAAAAAGGCGTTCGTTTTCATCCGCGACAACTGTTCGGCGCCAATCAACCCTCGGGTCGCGGCACTCAAAGGGCAATGCAGCGACACGAAATCGGCTTCTCGAAGCAGTTCGTCCAGCGTCACCGAGCGGGCGCCCAAAGCGGCCACCTGCTCGGCTGTGACAAACGGATCGAAGACCAACGCGGGGTTCATGTCGAAACCGCGGAGCAATTCCAAAACTCGGCGCCCGATCCCGCCAAAGCCGACAATTCCCAACGTTCGCCCGCGGAGCTCGATTCCCATGTATCGCGAGCGATCATCCCAGCGACCTTCGCGCACCAGCCGATCCTTCATCCGGATGTGGTGCGTCAGCGCCAGCAGCCATGCGATCGTCGCTTCGGCCACGGGCCGGTCAACGGCGCCGGCCGTGATGGTCACGGCGACATGCCGTGCCGTGCAAGCGGCGACATCCACCGAATCGTAGCCGACGCCAAAGCGGGCCAAGAGGATCAGATCCGAGGCCTGTTCAAGACTCCGCGCGGTCACACGCGGCGTCAGCACGACGATGCCGTGCAAGCCGACAAGCTGCTCCGGCTGGATCTCCGGCTCGTGGCGGTTCAAGCGGACAAACTCGATGTGGGGATAGGCGGTGGCGAGCTGTTCCCCCATTTCGCGATACCGAGGCTCGCCCGTGGCGGTGAAAAAGTCGGCCGTGAGGCCCAGCCGAAAACGACCGCCAGAACGCTTCCCGTCCACTCCCAATCGCACATACGCGTCCATGATCCGATTTAGCTCCATTAGCTCCAGGGATTGCCTTCGATCGTCGCGCACGACTCGGCGACCACGATCCGTTCCGGTTTCGGGCCGGCGTAAACCCACAGCATTTCCATCCGGCCCTGGGTTTCGTTGATGAAATAATGGACCCGCCCGCGCGGTTGCAACGCGGTCGCGCCATCGGCCATCGCGTAGCGGCGGCCCTCGACAACGCAGGTGGCTTGGCCCGAGATAATGCAAATCGATTCGTCAAAGTCGTGGACATGCGCGGGCAAGCGGCCTGTCGGATGGAACAGGCCGTAGCCGCCGCTCATTTCCAGCCCGGGCATCAGATCGGCATTGAAAAAGTCGATGAACTCGGTGTTCGGTCCAGCCGCGAACCGTTTCGCCGTCGCGAATCGGTTGACACGCTCCGCGCCGTCGACGCCTGTCGCATCGTCGGACATGGTTCGCCTGGGGAAGAATTTGTCGACGAGCGTCCGGGTGGGCGTGTCGGTGGCGAGCGCGACATGGAACACGGCCGTCTCGGTCGTCGACGCATTGCGAGCGGCATGGGCTTTGCCCGCTGGCACGACGACATTGTCCATGCGTCGCAGCGTGTAAGTCCGGCCTTCGACTTCGATGACCGCCGAGCCACTGAGCAGTGTGATCGACTCGGAAAACGTATGCGTGTGGCAAGGGAGCTGCGCGCCCGGCGCGAACGTCACGAAGCCGGTGGTCAGTTGCCGCGCGCGGTTGTGTTGGCCCACCAAGCACTCGAAAGACACGCCGCGGGCCAGTTCGACCTTGGTTCCCGCGCCGACGGCGTTCATCACTTCAGGCCGGTCCGGCCGCATCGACTCGGGCGGCTTCGGCAGCGGCTGGGCCTTCACTTGGGACTCGGGCGTAAGCGACGCGCGAATCTGTTGGTCCCGGCCTACGACGTTCAACGACGCCCGCAGCGATCGCAGCATCAACCCCGAATCGATGCCGACTCCGATCAGCCGGAAGCCTTGTTGGCGCCGTTCCAGCAAATTGTCATTGCTCGTCGCGATCACCCCGCAATGCTTGCCGGCGCGTCGCAGCGTGTCCTTCATCCCGAGCAACTGTTCGGCAACGCCTGGACCTTCCCATTGGCCCCGCGCGCCGGCCGTCGAGGAAAAATCCGCCGGGCCGAAAAAGAACAGCTCGGAACCTTCCACTTGGCTCATCAGCGGAACCTGCTTGACCGTTCGCACCGTCTCCAGGATCGGCACGACCAGCACATGTTCGTTCGCGTCGGTTGTGTGCTCGACGAAACACTGGCCCCAGCAGGTCGCCCGCTCGGCCCCGATGCCCCGCAATCCTTCCAGCGGATAGCGGGCGTAGGCGATGGCCTGCTTGAGCTGTTCAGCCGTTTCGATCCACGGCACGACCACGCCATCCGCGCCGATATCGAGCGCCCGTTTGATCAAGCCGCCATTCAGTTCCGCGATCCGCACCAAGGCTACCGTCTCGCTCCGCACGGTCGCGCGAAGGTGTTCGACGATGTCTTTCCAATCCAGATGCCCATGTTCGGCGTCGATCACGACCCAGTCCAGGCCGAGCGCGACCGCCATCTCGGTAATGCTGGGCGACTCCAGCGTGACCCACAAGCCGAGTGCGGCTTGGTCGGCGGCCAGCTTGCGGCGAAGGCTACGAATGGCGGCGGTTTTCATGGGCGGCCTTGGAGATGAAGGAGCGTCGAAACGCCCACTTTAGTCATGGATCGCTCCACGCTCCAAGGCGAGTCTTGGGGACATTCCGCATTCCGCGGCCGGCCCGTCCCTGCGTCGCGTCTCCGATGCGCGTACCGCGACGCCTGCCAGCGCAAGCGATTCCGGCGGCGAATCGATCGACGAAGGTCATCGAAAGGGGGTAGGGGAGTTGGTCCGCCGGATCGATCGCGTCATTCCTTCGCGCGGGGAATCGCGCCGGGAACACGGGTTCGCAGCCAGTAGACGCTGGTCGACGCCGTGAAGAACAGGTCGCGACGGTCCGAACCGCCAAATGATAGATTGGTCGAAAACTCCGGCATCGGCTTGTGCAACAGACGCTCGCCCTTGGGACTGATCACGAACAGCCCCGTTGTCGCGCCTTGCCCGGCAGCGGCCCAGACATTGCCCCGCTCATCGACTCGCATACCGTCGACCCCGCGATCCGGGGCGAAGTCGTACAGAATGCCATCCGGAGTCAGGCCGCCGTCCGCCGCGACTTGGTAACGATGCAACTTCTGCGTGCCGCGATCGGAGACGTACAGAAGCGACTCGTCCGGCGAAAGCACAATGCCGTTCGGCTTCTTGAGGTCGCGGATCACCAGCTTCACCTCGCCAGGCGCGTCAATGCGGTAGACGCCCGCGACCGGTTGCGCGGCGTCAGCCGGTTCGCCAAAATTTGGATCGGTGAAGTAAATCCGGCCCAACCGATCACAGCACAAATCGTTCGGCGCATTGAACGGCTGGCCCGCGAAGCGCTCGGCTAAAACTGTCTCCTGGCCGTCCGCTTCCAACCGGGTCACTCGGCGGCCCCCGCCATTGCCCGCCGACTGGCACATGACCAACCGGCCTTG
>CAIXSC010000168.1 GCA_903921945.1 uncultured Planctomycetaceae bacterium | reverse complement strand
TGTCCCGGCAATCGGCGTGTCCCGGCAATCGGCGTGTCCCGGTAACTCGAATTCCTCAGTCAGCCGAAATGCTGTCATCCCGACTTGGCTTCGTCACCGAGCGTCAGCTTGATCACCGAGCGTCCGCTTCGTCACCGAGCGTCAGCTTTATCACCGAGCGTCAGCTTTATCACCGAGCATCCGCTTCGTCACCGAGTTGACACCGACTTGGCTTCGTCACCGGAGCAGTCCAATCGTCCGGGGGCGGGAAGGTTAGGCGTCCAGGTCTTCGTCGGGCGGTTCGCCAATGCTGTCCTCGTCATCTTCCGTGACATCGGCTTCAGCCGGAGTTTCGCTCAGACCCTCGTCGTCAAACTCGTCCGGTTCCTCTTCGAAGTCGTCGTCGAAATCGTCGTCGAAGTCTTCTTCGTCGAAGTCTTCCAATTCGGCGGGCGACAGGCCGTCGTGATCCAGTCCCAAGTCATCGTCGTCGAAGCCGTCTGATTCCTCGTCCCCGTTCCGTTCGCCGTCGCTATCGTCATCGTCGTCATCATCGATGGCGAGTCGCGGAGCGGCGACCGCTGGCTGCGGGTGGCTTGTCGGGCATTGCCAAGCGCTGAAGGCGTCTGGAAGGAAGGGTAACGCCGGACGCCACTGGGCGGAGGCGAACAGGCCAAGCACTGCCATGTCAAATGGATCCAAATTGAGCCGGACGCCCCACGCAGGTCGCCGAGTCGGATGGCGGAAACACCCCGCGATGAGCTTGCTGCCGGCGAAATACAAGCCGTTTTCTATGGATGCGTCGCCAGTCTGTCAACCGCTCTGGCCGCCTCCACCCCGCCCGCAGCGCTGATGGAGGGGTCCGCCAGAGCACCCGGAACTCGGGACTCGTCCACCCCAGCCACCTTCACCCCGTTCCAGGACAACGCCAGCATTAAGCAGTTAATCCCCGACCCGATCCCCAAGAGCCCGACCCGATCGCCCGCTTGCAACCAGTTCCTTTCGGCCGCCAGCGCCAACGACACGGGCAAGGCCGCCGAACCGGTGTTTCCGAGCCAATCGAACGTTGCGAAGTCGCGGGCCGCGTCCAGTTGGAACGCATCGAGCATGCGCCGGCGATGCGCATGGCCGACCTGGTGGCAAACGGTCTTGTCGATGTCGGCGGGCGACCATCCGGTGGCCCGCAAAAATGCCGCGAACGTCGCCTGTCCCGTCGCGATCCCCTCTTCCAGCAGTTTTTCCGAATCGGTCTCCATCAGCGGGCTCATGCCGTCGGCGGCCGCTTCATCCCGACCGCTCTGGCAAAGCGTGTGGTGGCGCGTGTTCGCTCGACCCGCCGCCGCCACAAGCCGCGTGCCCGACCGGCTGATCGAACTATGGGTCAACAACACCGCAACGCTCGCCGAGCCGATGGTGAGTGAAGCCAAAGCCGGTTTCAGTTGGGCGCGAGTGAGCGTTTGATCGCGATTCAAGGCGTCCACGGTCGCCTCCACGAGCTGTCGGCTCCCCTCTGAGCCGAGCACCAATCCGGCTTCGATTTGGCCCAATTCGATCATGTTGGCGACCTGAAGCACGCCGTTCAGCAAGCCCAGGCAGGCGTTCGACACGTCGTACACCACGCACGACTCGGGCAGGTCCAGGTAGTGATGCACCTTGCACGCCGTCGCCGGTTCCAAGTGGTCGCGGCAGACAGACGCGTGAATCATCGCGCCAACCCGTTCGAGCGGCAGTCCGGCCGCTTCCAAGGCGAACCGGCCACTCACAATACTCTTGTCGCTCGGCAACGTCCCGGGTTCCCACAGTCGCCGTTCGGTGATCCCCGAAATCAACTCCAAGCGGCCTTCGGGGAGGCGCAGACGCGAATAGAGCGGTGCGAGCCGCTGTTCCAGCGCCGCCGAACTCAAACGCTCGGGCGGCAGGCAATAACCGATCGATTCGACGCAGACATGCTGGTAACGCATGGCGAGCAGGATAGTGGACCCGCGCGGCCCCTATCAAGCGGCCGTAAAACGCGAACCGTCTGGAAGCGAATGCCCGAGCGGACCCTGCATGCCGGCTCC
>CAIXSC010000167.1 GCA_903921945.1 uncultured Planctomycetaceae bacterium | reverse complement strand
GTCTCGCGCTCCGCCACTACACCAAAGCCGAGGCCACGCTCAAGGTGGGCAACAAGACCTTCCCCAGCCGACTGCGAGACAACCGCCGGTACGTCGCGGCCCGCCTAGAGCCGCTCCCGGAACCCGCTTCGCCCGCGTCGCCCACTTCCCCCCCGTCGTCCGCTTCGCCCTCGTCGTCCGCTTCGCCCTCGTCCCCCGCGTCGCCAACGGTTCCAGACGCCGGTCCCAAAGCCGATCGCGCACCCAGCAAGGCGCCCGATTCCGGCTCCAAGTCCACCGTGCCGACTCAGGAAGTGAGCACCGCCGCTAGTCGTTCACTTCGCGGTCCAGGCACCTGCTTGCTCTACAGCCCGCAGGGGCCGCTGCACCGCGATGAACTGGAACTGCTCCAGGTGCCCGGCAATGGTCCGCCCCTGACCGAATTGCTCGGGGATGGCGAGCTCGCCCCCGGAGACAGTTGGCCGGTCCCGCCCGAGACCCTGGCGCAATTGCTCTGGCTGGAGGCGGTCAGCAGTAGCGCCGTCACGGCGGTCCTCAAATCGATCGAAGGCTCCGTCGCGCTCATTTCGCTGGAAGGCTCCGTGGCCGGCGCCGTGGGCGGCGTCGCCACCGATATCGATCTCACCGGGAAACTCAACTACGACACCCAACAGCAACTCGTAGTCTGGTGCGCGCTCAGCATGAAAGAAAACCGCTCGATCGGGCACGCCGAACCGGGGTTCGAAACCACGACCCAACTGCGGATGGCGACCCGCCGGGGCGAACCCGCCAAGACGCTCGTCCCAACCGCCTACTCGGGACTGCCGCTGACCTACGAACGCGGCCAATCGCTGTTGGAATATGTGTCCGCCGAGGGCCGCTTCC
Source organism: uncultured Planctomycetaceae bacterium (assembly GCA_903921945.1). Lineage (GTDB taxonomy): Bacteria > Planctomycetota > Planctomycetia > Pirellulales > Pirellulaceae > CAIXSC01. Next base: position 2,744 of record CAIXSC010000167.1, on the reverse strand, counting down.
AAATGTTGCTCGACCGCCGCTGGCGGCTCATGGTCGATCGCCATGACCTTACGGTCTTACGGCTTGTCGATCGCGGCGATCTCGTCGCCCAGTGCAACGCCTCCCGCCTTCCAGCGTTAGCTCCGGGCAAGGAACTGCCGCTCGATGAACTGCAAGAGGACATCCGCCAGTCGCTCGGGAAAAACCTCCGGCAATTCATCGAGGCGTCGGTCTCACGCACCGACGAAGGCCTCCGCATCCTCCGTGTGGCTGCCGCCGGCGAAGCCGCCGAAATACCTGTCCAGTGGAACTACTACCACATTTCGAACGCCAAAGGCCAGCGGCTCGCTCTGGTCTTCACCCTCGAAACCGAACAGCTCGATCGGTTCGCGGAAATCGACCGGCCCCTCGCCGCCTCGCTGACATTCCTCGACGACCCCGAACCGACCGCCGCGAAACGGAAGGTCGCGCCGGCGTCCAGCTTGCCAGCCGCTGGAACGGGAGCGCGCGCCGACGGGAAGTCGGATTCGTCCACCGCCGTTCCTAGCAAGGCGGATTTGGGAAGGGCTGGCTTGAGCGCACTGAACTCCCAAGTGCCGCGCGTGAGCAGTTCCCGTGCGAAGCCAAGCCGCACGGTGCAGCCGGCCAGCGTGTCCGAGTCGGTGCGCGCTTCAGATCGTAGCCCCCAGGGCGACGCGCCCCGTCGCCGCTGATGATTTCCGTCGAAAGCAACCGTTTCCCATGAATGCCCGTTCCCTGGTTTGGGCCGCCGTCTCGGCGATGGCACTTAGTGTCCCCACCGCTGACGCCGCTCCGCCCAGCCCCTACCACGCCTCCGACCAAGCCTCCGACCAAGCCTCCGACCAGGCCGCCGACAATGCCGCCGACAATGCCGCCCAGCATGCCGCCCAGCCTTCCGTTGACAAAGTCACTGCTCCACGTGGCGGCGAACTTGGGGACGTATTCGAATCCGCGCCTCCATCCGATTGGCTGGAGTCGCCGGAATGGGCGTTGAATCCCGAGCGTCATGCGGCAACGGCGGCGGCGCTGGCGGCGGTCCAACGCCGCCAACTCGAACGCCTCCTTCGCGAACGCCACGGCGAAGTCGCGCCCGCGTCGCCGCAAGCGGCGTTGGCCGCTTCCAGCGTTGTCCGCCCGTCCGAGCGTCCTGATCCCGCGGCGGCTTTCGCGGCGCCACGCCCGGGCGAGCCGATTGTTCTCAGCCCGGCCGACTTTGCCACCGCCAGTTCCGCCGCGCCATCCCAGGCCTCTCCGGCCCCGGAGAAAAAACGTGCGTCGCCGGCGGACGACGGTTGGCAGGATCTCTCCCAGGAAAAATGGACCGTGAAGCTCGGCGGCCACGTCCAGATGGACTACGTGAACTGGGCCAAAGCCTCGCCGACCATCCCCAATCCGCAGGACTACGTCGAGTTTCGTCGCCTGCGACTTGTCGCGGATGGCACGGGTTACGGATTGTTTGATTTCCGCCTTCAGATGACGTTGGAGCCGGAATCGGTCGGCGAGAGCCCGGCCGGTACCATCACCTCGCCGGAGGTCAAAGACGCCTATTTCTCGATGAACGAGATTCCGGGGCTCGGCCGGATGCGGATCGGCAATTTCTTCGTGCCCTTCGGGCTCGAACAAGTGACGAACGACACGAACAACGTGTTCCTCGAACGCTCCATCCCGACCCAGGGTGTTTTCACCCCCGACCGCGAAGTCGGCATGGCTTTTTACAACGCGACCGAGTCCCGGCGGCTCACCTGGTGTTACGGGGCCTTCTTTGACAGCGTGAGCGAAGGCCTGAAGGAGCGGATCGACGACAATCAAGGGTACCGTGTCAGCGGACGGCTCACCTGGTTGCCGATTTACGATGAAGCGAACAAGGGCCGGTACCTTGTGCATACCGGAGCCGGAATCCTGCACACCGGTGATCAGGACGAACGGGTGCGATTCCGAGCGCGACCGCAGATCCGCGAAGGGGCGAGGCTGATCGACAGCGGCGTGCTGGCCGCCGAGCAGTACACGACCGGCAATCTGGAACTCGCGGTTGTCTACGGCTCCGTGACCTTCCAGTCCGAGGCTTTTCTCAGCCAGGTGCCGCTCATCGCCGGCGACTCGATCACCGCCGCTGGCATGTACGCGCACGTCAGCTACTTCCTTACCGGCGAGAATCGAATCTTCGAGCCGTTCGGCCAGCACGGTGCGCAGTTCGCTCGCAATGTGCCGATCAGCAATTTCTTCGCCACTCGCAATGGCGTGAGTTACGGGGCCTGGGAGCTCAAAGCACGTTGGTCGACGCTGGACCTCAGCGACGCCAATCGCGGCCATTACAACGACTTGACGGCAGGCGTAAACTGGTATTGGTCCGATCGGACGCGGGTGATGTTCGACTGGATTCATCCGTTCACAAGCGGCGAGGCGGTCTACGGTCGCACCCAGGCCGACATCCTGGGTGTGCGTTTTGATTTCAACTGGTGAGACTCGGGGAGCGTGATCCGGATGAGTATTCGCGGGCGACTTCCGATTCGCCCTCACTCCCCGAACAGCCCGCTCGGCCGATTGATAGTGTCGACGGCGCTCAGCCGGTTTTTTTCCCTTACCTCCCTAACTGCTGTTGCCCGCCTCGCCTTCCTGGCGTGCGTGGTAGCCTGTCGCCCCGCGACGCCGCCGTCCGAGACGCAAGCCGGCAAGCCGTCGCTGGCTGCGAGCCCGCCCTTGACGGACGCCGCCCGAGGGGAAATGGCCGCCTTCTGCGGCGACTG